>DAINRW010000003.1:0-34700 GCA_036741615.1 Nitrososphaera sp. | reverse complement strand
ACTAATCACTTTACGGTTGAAAAAATCGTGGCTCGAATAAAAAGGTTCCTTTGCATACAAATTCATAAGCAGGCAATGCAACAAAATAACCTGCTGTATAAGAGCGATGCCAACTATCTCAACGGGATCAAGGGCAATAGACGCTGTACTTGGAGGAGGAATACATACTGGCATGATTACCAACATCTACGGCCAGAGCGGCTCCGGCAAGTCTCAGCTATGCTTCACTCTGTGTGCAAACTGTGCAAAGGACTCAGCTAATATTTTATTCATTGATACTACGGGTAACTTTCGACCAGAGCGGATAATGGAAATCTCCGGATCTAAATTGAACCTTGAAAAAATTAGTTACATAAGGGCGTTTACAACAACAGAGCAGAGTAATGCAACAAAGAAAATCATAGAAGAACGACCGAGACTGGTTGTTATTGATAGCCTAACGTCGCTCTTCTCTACAGAGTACTCGGGCCCAGAACGACATCGTGCGATTATGAAATATATGCACCAACTCGCGGCCCTGGCAATAAATTTACAATCTGCTATTGTGGTTACTAACATGGTTAGAAACGCTCCTCCCATAACACTGGTTGACCAGGGAGGTCGGAACGTTTCACAAGCAGTTATGCCATGGCAACAACGTGAGTTTTTGGGTAGCAGCGTGTCAATCTATTCTCATATTAAGATGAAGCTGGAGATAGTCGATAGTGCCAAATCTTCATTCCAAGCCGTCCTCATGCAACCGCCAGGCAAGGAACCAGTTCCTTTTGCAATCATGCCATCGGGGATTTCGGATAAACAATAATAGACCTTCGAACTGCAATGCAATGTAGAGATAAATTGAGATCCAGCAGTAACTCTAAACTAATGAACAACATCGGCTCGTGAGCGAGCACACCATTAGTAAGCCTAGTTTTTATCTTTAAACGATGCCAATAGATAAAAAGGCATTTTGGAGGTTCTAGCTTGCCTTTATTTTTTAGACTGGTTTGATTAGTTTTCTAGGTTGGCACTCAATGCAGGTTGACAAATATTTTATACTCCTATCCATGAAGAGACATTCGTGGATCTGCCAAGGCAGGAGGAGATGGTCAAGCCCAGCAAGGCGAAACTCTCGATCGTAGTTCCGACCTACAACGAGTCAAACAACATAGTCAGAATGCTTGACTCGATTGCCGAAACGCTTTCTCCATACAATGGGGCAGAAATAATAGTGGTCGACGACAATTCCCCTGACGGGACCGCTGAGACGGCCAAATCGCACGCAAAGAACCTATCTGCAAAAAAGAAAATACGTGTCGAGATCATCCGTAGGAAGGGCAAGTTTGGTCTAAGCTCTGCGATTGTTAAAGGAGTACAGTCTGCAACAGGCGATTTTTTAGTCATTATGGACGGTGATTTCTCTCATCCACCTCAGGTAATCCCGTCCATAATTCAAGCATTACAGGACTCAAATTATGACATTGTCATTGCATCACGATATGTAAAAGGAGGATCTATAATCGGCTGGCCGTTTAAACGGAGACTGATGAGTAAGGGGGCGACTAAGATAGCACGCTACGGGCTTGGTCTAGATGTAAAGGATCCCGTATCAGGGTTCTTTGCATTTAGACGTGATATCATAAACGGTATTAAATTCGATGCAATTGGCTATAAAATGCTGCTTGAAATTCTCGTCAAGACAAAAGGCGCTCGAGTTAAAGAAATACCTTACACCTTCACTAACAGAAGAATAGGAAACAGCAAGCTCGATGCTGGCGTGATGTTCGACTACCTAAGAGCTGTCCTGAGCCTCTATCGCTACGGTAAGTCAATAAGGCAAAAGGAAAGGCGTACATCTGTCCGATTCCTCTCGAAAGCAGGTAGGTTTTACACCGTGGGTGCCTCTGGACTAATCATCAACTATATCGCTTCCCTCCTCTTCAACACGCTAGCTCCAAATCTATGGTTCCTATACTCAACAATTATTGGCATACTCATTTCGATGACGTCCAACTTTTTCCTCAACAAGATATGGACTTTTGAAGATAGGAAATTTAACTTGAAAGAGACTGGAATGCAGTTTGGCATGTTTATGGGCTTTAGCTCACTTGGTGCACTTGTTCAGATTCTCCTAGTCTATGCTCTGGTTGAAAATTACGAAATGGACTATCCTGCGTCACTGTTCATAGCAGTGGCAGTAGCATCTGTGGGAAACTTCTTACTGAATAAGAAGTGGACATTTAAAGAAAAAATCTGGAGCTAGGATTTGTGTATTCTCAAGATACAGTTTCTGATCTTAGCAAGCTATTATTCACTAATGCGTTCTAGCAATCAATATTTCATAAACGTGCTTACATGGGGCATACCTTTGAGTCATGCGATATCTAACTATAGTATAGTATTAGGGGCCTCATACGTTGTTAAGCAAGACTTGCTAAATTCACTTGTATGTTGAGCTAGCATATTACAATCATAAACTTATACAAGCCTTCTGCGATGTCAGATGAGAACACATCGAAATGTAAACTTGGTGAAAAGCACTATTAGGATCTTGCAGGTTCTCGTATCATTTCAATGGTTCGCGCTGACGAATGCTTAGTTTTTCTCATATTAGCACGTTCATTGCCCTCTTCTCATTTAAGTTGTTTCAGCCTACGTCAATGCATAGACCTATGACAATTAACAAGATGGCATAGATTTTCCCAAACAAGCATTTTTACGGAACCGATACAACTACAAAGTACATGGACTCACTTGAAACCATTTTCTCAATTCAAAAAGAACTTGCTTCCATGATAGATCTTTCTCGTTATCCAGGTTCTATTGATGGACGGGTGTCTGCCCTCTCTACGGCAATAGTTCATGAAGCTGTAGAACTTCAAAGACTGACGAGTTGGAAATGGTGGAAAAAACCATCGCCCTTTGACACCGAGGCAGCAAAAGAAGAACTTATTGACATTTGGCATTTCGTCGTTCAGGCATCAATAGAGCTGGGGATGACTCCTGCTGATGTGGTAAATGAATACGAAAAGAAAAACAGGATAAACCGGGAGAGGCAGACGTCAGGATACTAACAACTGGGCGATCCTGTCAATATCGACTGTTCCAATCGAGTCTATGACTTGTACTTGGCGCCTAAAGATATCAACATCATGCGCGCAGCGAGTAATTATTGGGTTAGGCCCATCTGCACCGTTAATCCTACCGGATGTGTTTATACCATTGCGCGCAAGTGCCACCAGCGCCTGCCCTGCTCTGTGCCCCTTGACCTCTTTGCCGCATAATAGGATCCGATTAAGTTCGGGATGGTTGATAGTGAAGCCAATAATTGCATCTATTCCTTTATTTTCAGAAAGAAGTCTGCCCGCTATCAGCACATTATCCATAAGAGTTGACCTAGAGATCATCTCTAGCAGATCAAAACTCGACAATGTACATATCGCTGCGACTTTTCCTGATCCAAGATAGTATTCATGTTTAATCGGCAGCAACGCTTTGCATAACTGCCCCGCTCTGTCCTCTAATTTTTTAATTGCGAGTCTCATTCTAGGCCCCAGCTGACCTTATTTGTTGGAGTCACCTTGATGAAGGGTGCTTCTCCTTCCTTCCATGGATCCAGCCTGACCCATTCAAAGCGATCATGAAATTTCTTGTACAGTCTTGAAAACTCTTGACCGCTTTCTATGGTTTCTGCTGTTCCTTGAATACATAAGGCACTGTTTCCCACCGAGCTGTATCTATCGACCACAAGAGCAGCTGTTTTGTTACGCTTGATGTTTTCATATTTCTTGGTTTTGTAATCCGTTGCGATAAAAAACGACCCATTCTCAAAAATATACGACACAGGGACGACGTGTGGAATTCCATCGTGGCATGTTGCTATTCTGCAAGCTTCGTTTTTATTCAAAAAATCTATTTCAGAATCATTAAACGATACTCTGGCCAACGACTCAAATGAGAAGATCTGATATTTATACGCCTGTATGCACCTTTGCTGACAGACGTTGATAAGGGCTAGTCAAATTAAGTAAGGACATGGGTCTGAATAATGATTAGTACAGATTCTGATTTTTAAGTTTGGCTTCTAGAAACGATTTTTGGCAATTGAATAAACTGGAGCGATCATAGCGCTTACGCTTTGAATGCATTTGATGGGAATTAGTGCTTGGTATCACTTTCTGGTTTTTTACTCTCTAACCATCGGCTAAATCTCAAAATCAACACTCCTGCTGAAATTGTAAAAAGTGAGACTGCCAAAAAGCTTGGTTGCACTATCAATTGAAGCTGTCCTGGGGCTGTTGAGTGATAAGAGCATTTTTGATCTCCACCACAATTTTTTATGACAGGGAAGGCAAGCAATATAACTACAAAAATGACTAGGAGTGCTACACCAATTGAAGATGCTATCGCTCCTGACTTTGCTAGAATAATAGTTGAGATAATCTTATCACCAGCCTACATTGCTTAAGACAATTTGATATTTATTTTGTATGTGCACCGGTTTGTTTGCTTACAATAGGTCAGGGTTAATTGTTACGAACCTGTACGAGTCTTCGCTACTCACGCGCTTAAAGGTGCTGTCAAAATATAAGAATGGCTCCACCTTGTAGATATGTTTGTCCCATAACTCATGTACTTTGCCAAAAAAGTCTTTTTTGGTCTTACCTTTCATTCTCAAGAGTTCGTGTGCCAATACATGAGAAACTCTGGGGCAGTTGTTGTCTGCATAAAAACGATGGCGGTAGATTTCTGACATGCTTTCCGATGGTCTCTGCCACCAAGCTATGCCGATGCTAGGCGCAGTGTAACCTTCGGTATTGCAGTCTGTAAACAAGGGTTTAAAATATGCAAGATAAAAATGAAACGTATCCTGTGCTCTATCAGTGTGGTCTCTTATTAGATATGCTACAGAAACTCTGTCAAAAAGCTTTCCGGGGATAATTGGCAAAATGTCAGACTGTACCGGTAATGAAATGTCAAAATAGCGTTGAATCCACCATTTAAAGAAACGCGTCATTGACGAAACATATGTCCAGTCCTCCCTTTCCAGTTTCTGCCATTCTTTTTCTTTTGCTGTGTATATGAAGAATAGCTTTTCTGCTTTCAATTACCGCTCAGCAGCTAATTTTGTGATTGAGGCTTATATTCTACGCTCTTTCAACAATACCAATTTTCTGACTTAAATGCTCTTTGTTGTACATTAGATCCACTAACTACCCCATAGTGAATTCTAGTTTGTAGCAGAATCTTTAGGTATCTACCGAATGTTCATCTGAAATCAAAAGCCTATGCGCAATACTGATTTAGTCCTATATCCAACCGATAACGTGGGCATCCCAACCAAACAAAAGATGAGACTGTTTTTGTTCGCAGGAATAGCGTTTGTGCTGGTCGGCATAATATCAATACTTCTAATCTATATGTTAATCGATTGACTTAATCCGATGTAATTCGACAGGCTGAGCGAGCCTGTCTCGTTGGGCCTCTCTGCTATCATATTTGAGTGATGTTATTGCTTCTATTAATCTAGCATAAATTTTCCTCCTGTAGCTGCCTTTTTCCAAGGATGGCTGCATAGGAAATCTAAACCCCTCAAATTCGAAAGAGCTTCAAAAGTGAAAACATGCTCCTCACGTTGCTGCGGTCAAAGGATTGTCTTTAAGATTAAGGAGATATTTATCAATTAATTACATCATTATCCCCAAGGTCTATGACTGTATAATCATCAAATGTGTGGCAGCTGGAACTATATTTTCCATGGGTTGGACCAAGGTAACAGAATGGCGGAAGGCGATCAAGAATCCTCAAAGTATATTCGTTGGATAAAAATGGCGCTAATTAGTAAATAATCACCTGCGTGTACTTCTTATTTGATCCAGTATATCTCTACTAAAATCGGAATCTTTACGATCAATAAAACCCTCAGCCTATAAATCTAATAAGTATTCGCTAAGTCTTGCATATTCAATCGCTTGCTACCTCTCAGGCTTAACATAATTAGGTCATCACGCAATTGGCAATAGGCCTCAGTTGGATGAATATCAGGGCTCATTTGATCTTACTGCTTGTCGGTGTTATTTTTTATCTTATAGGCGACATCTTGGTTATTGAGCTCCTTTTCGATCTGCGAAGAGCTCTTGCCGGCCTTGGCTTTGTCCCGAAGCTCCTTTATGGCCTTTTCTTCGACCTTGTCTTGGTTAGCTGCCATATACGTTGTATTCACGCTACATCCTATTTATCGAATTTACTTTGATATCAAATAGTAATCGAAAAATCCTCTCGGTGATTGATTGGCTCCTTCTTCTTGTCACCAGTGACCATTAATTGATAGAAAATGATGTCTTGAGTACTAGGAGTACAAAGTATGAGGTGTTTTTGTCTCCTAACGTTAACAGCAAACCTTAGGCTTGATTGCTGCTACCAAGTATGCCCGCAATACGGATTAGTATATCTCAAAGCTAGTGAGATCTAGGTTAGGTATAATATTACAGCTAAAGAGAAAAATTGTTAAAAAATTATGTAGAGGGATGATTTCGTAGGTGTTGGTGCCGTCATACCATCTTTCGTATAGTCTCGGCGTTGTAATACTGTGGTATCTTGTACCGCCGATGTCTGCTTATCTGGCGCCATAGCGACAAGGTAAGCAGAATAGAGGGTAGCAGGAAAGCGAGCGGGATTATCCAAGGGATTGCCAACTTTGTCTTTACCACATCCATTTCCATTTGCACTAGAACCTTATGGTTTTCGGGACACGTATAACATCCTGCGGTCGCCTATCCTCTTAGGTTGTTGGGGTTCCTTCTTGGAGTGATGCAGTCGTCGTATCAGCGGTAGTAGTGGAAGTAGATGCTGACCTTGGCGATCTCCGCAGCCTTCTTCCAGTCCTTCTTACCGTCTCTGATGTAAGAGGTGTCGCTTCTCCAACTTCTCTTGCTGCAACTCTAACGGTTTCAGCAGTCTGTTGTGCCGCCTTAGTGGTTTCATCTATTGCAACAGCAGTCTCTCTAATTGCTCCGCGGTCCCTTAGAGCACGAGCAGCATCATTGATTTCTTGTGCAGTATCCCGTGTTGCAAGCGAAGCCTCCCTAAAGGAATCGACGAGTTCCTCAACTGCTCCGCTCTGGCGTATAGCGACTACAAGCTCTCTCATCCTGATTGATTCTTCTCGTATTCTACGTGCAATATTTTTAATTGTTTCTGCTGTCTGTTGTGCATCGATAGAAGGCGTCATTCCGGCACTAGTTGTGGTAGTGTTCCCTGTAACCCTGCCTGCATTCGCAGTGTTACTCTCATCCGAAGGGAAAGTAGGGGTAACCATATAGATTTATCATCTACCTCCCTTAAAAGAAATACTATTGAAAATATACATTCACTGTTCAGCTTTGGCAAATACA
This sequence comes from Nitrososphaera sp., assembly GCA_036741615.1. GTDB lineage: Archaea > Thermoproteota > Nitrososphaeria > Nitrososphaerales > Nitrososphaeraceae > Nitrososphaera. The sequence continues at coordinate 27,327 of DAINRW010000003.1, read as the reverse complement.
CCAGCAGCTGGCTTGACCTAACTCGTATTGCTGTTATAAATCATATTTGAAGAAAATAAACCCTCTCCATCCTCGCCGTCTATGACAGAATAATGATGAATCGTGGCGATAGGTTCATAATTTACTATGCAGAACGGAATATCACAGGTGTGTATGGTTGAGGTTTAGGAAAGTTGGAGCGGTAATCCTATTGGTTTCGAATATGGAAAAATCAATTAAATTTTATAGTGAAACCCTAGAGCTGCCTATAAAGACTAGATCCAAGGATTGGACGGAATTCTTTAATAATGATACTGTATTAGCACTGCATCCGGCTCCAAAGAAAAAAAGCATGCAAAAGACAGGATCAGGCACACTCGTAGGCTTTGAAGTGACAGACCTTGACTCGACCGTAAAAAGACTCAAAGAAAAGAGGGTAAAATTTTTCAAAAAGCCAAAACAGGAACCTTTTGGTAAACATGCAATAGTTCAGGATCCTGACGGGCATCTCATATCAATAGCAGAGATCAGTGAAAAATCTTCAGAGGAAGGTTTCGACCTATTAGGACTTATAGGTGCAGAATAAGACAGGCAATTATTCTTTGTACTTCAATTTTTGGTTGCTGTAATAAGATATACATTACCTCCAAGATCTGTAAACCGGATTCTTGAGAACCCCTTTTTCAGCAATGATTTGATCTCTCTTTTACTCATGAACGAATGCCCTTGCAACACAAAATCAAGCTGCATTCCCTTTATCAGCCGGCTTGATGCATAGTCATAGTTTGATTCTGGCAAAAGGCCCTCAACTATGACTATTGTACCGTGATTCTTCAAGGCGCGCCAACAATTGAAGACAACCTTTTTCTTGTCCTTGACGGTATAAAGTGATTCGCAGAGGATTACCATCTCGAATTCATCTGCAAATTTCATGTGTTCGGCCGACATATTCACCAAAGTGATGGGCTTACCACTAGTTATTTGGCGGGCTAGCGATAAGGCTTTATTTGAGGGATCTATTCCAACTAACCTCGAGCTAGGGTATTCATTGAAGATCTTGCTAATGAGGCCGCCTGTCCCGCATCCTACGTCTAGCACCCTACATCCTTTGGACAGAATACTATGTAATTTCTTCTGACATTTGGCCTTCGCAAGAAACTCAGAGTGATCCCAAACAGTTGCCTGTTCTACCGCATTAACACTCGACAAATTATTTTTTATCTTCCCAGATTTGAATAGCTCCTTAAATCCGCCGTATCCGAGGCTCATTAATGCAAGGTATGAGAACTGGCCACCTAGGTAATCTGGGCTGTCTTTATCAACAAGTATGCGCTTCAACTGCTCTTTTAACTGCAGTTTGCCCTCTTTTGCGACGATAAATTGATATGCTTGGGCGGCGCAACACCATGCTCTAACTGCATCTGGATATAACTTCGTGGTATCTATCAGTTCTTCCATGGTCATGGGTCTATCTGCAAGATGATGAAGTAATTTCGTTTGCCTCCCTATGTGCGCTATCCACACCCCGTAGAAGCCGACAGAGTAATGCCACAGTCTCGCAAACTCGGTTGACTGTTGGTTCAAGTATGAGAGCTCAGCATGTGCCATTCATAAATCATTGCAAAGGAATTTTCTTTGAGGGGTTCAATGTAAATGAAGGATCGTATAGCTTCTTGACTTCTAAGAAGAGTGAAGTGAGGCGCTTGCCATACATCATTTGAATATAACCTGTTCGGGCAAGTCCATCACCGTGTTCTCCTGTTATAGTTCCTCCTCTTTTTATAACGTCAGTAAATACTCTTTTGGCAATGTTATGCATAAGTTCCACTTCTTTTTTAGACTCTGTATTTATGAGTGGCCTAGTATGCATATTACCGTCACCAACATGTCCGTAAATGACATAATCGAGTTTGTTTTCCCGGTATATCTGCAAAAGATTAGCAGTGTGTTCAAGAAGAATATCTGGGCGTACAACAGTATCCTCGATTAGGCCTATTGGTTTTCGATGACCAATAGTAAGCTTCATGATGCTGTTCAAAGCATTTTTTCTCGCCATCCATATCCTAGTTACACTTTGCTCATCAGAGGCATATTCAACTACAGAGCATGTACTTGATACCTTTTGCTTGCATGCTTTCAGAGGTTCTTCTACCTCGGAACTGCCTCGACTCCCTGAAAATTCTACAAATAACAGACAGCCCGACCGAGTCTTATTGCCGTAATCAATAGATGTTAGAATGCTATGGTCTAACATTTCTAGAGCGACTGGCGAGAACTGCAAAATTGTGGGCACTGCTGAAATAGCACTTAGCAAATCTTCAAAGCCCAGTATCAACAATGACCTGTATTCCGGAACCTCCAGAATGCGAAGCTTTGCAGAAGTCATTAAACCGAGTGTTCCTTCTGAAGCCGCGATAACTTTCTGGGGATTAAAGTTATTTGCAATGACCGCGTCAAGTCTGTAGCCACAGGAATTCTTACTTACCTTTGGATAGCGATGTTTGATCTCCTGAATGTGCAGAGAAAGTAATTCTCCAAGTTTTTTCATCCTGTCATCACATTTCCTTGGGCTAGCGAAACCTAACTTTCCGTCTGCGTATACTACATTAATCTCATCAAGAAATGAAATAGTACTGCCATAGCCCAAACAGTGAATACCACTAGAATTGTCTGCTATCATGCCGCCGATAGTACAAAAATTGCTGCTTGCAGGGTCAGGAGGCAGAAATTTGTCTCTCTTCTTGAGCTCCTTGTCAAGTTGGCCTTTTACAACCCCCGGTTGGACCGTTACATCATCGTTGTCAATGTCTATTATCTTATTCATGTGCTTTGTAAAATCTAGAATTATGCCAGGGGACAAGGATTGTCCAAGAAGTCCTGTTCCCGCTCCTCTCGCAGTTATTGGCACCTTCTTCGAGGAGCTGTATTGACATATTCCTTGTACGTCGTGCTCATCTACAGGGCACACTATCGCAGCAGGATCGATTTCGTAATGACTCGCATCCACAGAGTATATCTGCCTGCTCCAACTATCTTCTAGAATCTCTCCCTTCGCGATGCTAAGGAGATCACCGGCAATGTTCATAATAGAAGTTATGTATACAAATATAACAGATTTTCCTCCGTCCACATTTCGAGCTAGTAGTATAATGGGGTTTGATATTAACCAGATATTTTCAAAGACAAATAGAGTTCATCCATTCAGGCGCGGTAAACATATCACAACGCACCCTCATGTGATTGTAATTGCAACTCAATTTAGGTCGAGTTTCATATGATGAAAAAGCTTCTTCTCCTGCTCTTTTGGCTACGACCGAGAGAATTTCTGACGAAATAGTTTCGCTTTGTTGAAGACGAGCGCAAATGCTAACTCTGAAAACTGAAACATCTGGCAAGAAAAGGTAAGACCGTGCGTAACAAGGAAGCTGACACTACCTATCAACAAGATTTAATAAATTGCTCCTACCAAACCTGTACATTGGTATCTGCATCTAGCACTAATAGCGATATGGTAACAGCCGCATGTACTTTCTGTGATACGAAGATTCCATTTGGAGAAAGTGTATGCCCTAACTGTATGAAAAAATACAATATCAAGGCTTATGATCTTGGTAGCGATGGATGCGGCTGTGATAGGTAAAAGATGTGAAGGGGTCAGAAACTTGGTATTCATAATCATCTAAATCATACAGCCACCACATCTTCATCCCCTGTCTAATCACTGCTGATTCTAACCATTATATCTTGCGATTTTGAAAAGACCCGGCCCATTGCTCTTTATCGAAGTAAATTGCATTGGATGAATGTAACTATTACAAGGGAATGTATCATTATCTTCTATTGTTCTTGAAAGATTAGCACAATAGCGATGTTGCTTAAGATAAATAAGCTCAATAAAATATCGAAGGGTTTATTGTTTTATTATGATGGTTGATTAACTGTGCCTGTTGATCTTTGGCTAGCCTTAATGAAAAATCATTCTTGTGGTAACAGCAGAAGGCCTTTAATCTTAGATCTGTTGTCTTTGGTATAGATAATTCATAACTAACCAACTCTTTTTCCCTATCAAACAAGAAGAAGGAACCCATATCTGCTAGACTAAAGACTCCTGCTTTAGCATCCTTATGTGCTCTTTCAGCTAACAACTGTATCAACCTTAAAACACCATAAAAAGTGACCATCTGATAGGCGCGGACAGAATCTATTATTACAAGCGAACCATTAGATTCGTACTTTTTCACGTCAATCTCATATTCAGTGAGCATTTCTCTAACTGTCTTAGGCGTCTCATATGTGCTCACTATGGGCATAATCTCATTGTTTTTTTCTAAGCGATCTTTGCGGACCTACAGTATATTTCTCTCAAAGTATAAAGATCGTCATAAATTAAGATATTATGTTCGCTATAGCAAGAATTTTCTAATTCGTTATTGCTATTTATATCAAGGGTCATCTTATTGGATCACGGCCAGTCACTTACACTCACATCTCGGAAGTGCATCTGATACGATATATACGTAATACGTCATGGGATTATAACAAGCCGTCCTCAATCGGCCTTATAATATTCTTTCAACGAAGAAATTATTGAGGGAAAGTCTGGGATTATCACTAGCATAATATGCAAATCTGGACTTCAACAGTTAAGAGAATACTATATGCTATTTACCACGATATTGATAACCCTTATCCTCGATTATCATTCGGTAATTTGACTAAAGAACAGTTCGTCGAGTTACGCCAAATTTCTTTATGAATCAACTGTGAGCATTTGGGGCGTGTATGATCGACTAATTGCAACTAAGAGCCTGCTTAGGAAATTTTTGATGTTACTCTTTTATGCCGATAACCATGTGTAACATCCTCAGACTGGAATAAAATTGCTCTTTTCCTGCCAGGGAGTCGATCAGGGTTATGTGATATATTTCTAGTCCCAGGGAATTGCAAGCAATCAATTTCGACAGGTATATTCATTTCTGAATGCCAAAAATTTTATTCATCAGCTCTTTCGCTTGACTTTGTTTTTCTTCATTTATATTAACCAAAACCATCCCTTCTAATGGCTGTCCGTAGAGAACGACCGAGCCTTTCGGTGCCATCGCGAAGAGTGGGAGAGCAAGCAAATCTTCTTCACCTTGTACTTTTATCCTAATCGGAGTGGACGCTTCCAATGCTTTTTGTAAAACTTCTATGGCCTTGTCGGAAATCATCCCCGCAGGATTCGTACAAAACATTTCCTTGGCACGGTAATTGATTGAGCGATCGCGTACCGACCTACGTTCGACTCCATCAATGACTGCAATATCGGGTGTTATGCCAAAAGAAACAATACGCTCAGTGGTTGCATCACCTACTGTAATTATTTTCGTCGCGCTGTCTAACATCAAGATGATTTTACTCTTGTTTATCTCTTTTTCAACTACAAGAGTTCCAAATGGTCTTTTTAAAGGATCATCCCAAGATGCCCCCGTTAGTATCACTCTTCTTTTGTCTGCTCAGTTGTTTGAGTTTCAGTCTGTTCTTGAGCCTTTATTTCCGCAGCTAGTATGCTAACCCTTCCAGCGATCAATTTTGCCGCTTTAATAAAAGCATGTGCTTGAACCGACTCAGGCTCGGACACCACCGTCGGCTTGCCTGTATCACTTCCTTCTCTTATACCTGGATGAAGCGGGATCTCACCAATAAATGGTATTCCAAAGTCTTCGCTTATTTTCTTGCCACCTCCTCTGCCAAAGAGATATATCTGCTCATTACAATGTGGGCATTGAAGGTAGCTCATGTTTTCAACGACACCAACGATTGGTACGTTAAGCTTGTTGAACATTCCGATGGCCTTAACTGCAACGTTCATCGCAACATCTTGCGGAGTCGTGACGATAACAATACCCGTTATGGGTATAGTTTGAGCAATGGTAAGTGGAGCATCGCCAGTGCCAGGAGGCAGGTCAATTATCAAATAATCTAGTTCTGCCCAGCTGACATCTGTAAGGAATTGCTTGACAATGCCTGAAACAATTGGACCTCTGTAAATACCTGCCTGTTGTGACTGCTCATAGAAGAAACCCATTGAAATGACCTTTACCCCTCCAACCTCTGGAGGCTGAATTTTGTTATTTACAACTTCTGGTGATGCCTTGAGCCCAAGCATTAAAGGAACGCTTGGACCATAGATATCGGCATCAAGCAATCCAACCTTTGCGCCAGTATTGGCGAGTGCAAGAGCAAGGTTAACTGAAACAGTTGTCTTGCCGACGCCACCCTTGCCGCTTGCGACTGCAATAATATTTTTGACTCCCGGTAAGAGCTCATCCATCGAAAGTGATCTGCCCTCCATAACCCGCGCTGTAACCCTCATGTTTAGGTCTTTCACACCGATGGATGCGATCGCAGCTCGTACATCACCTTCGATTTCGCTATTAAACGGGCAGGCAGGTGTCGTTAGTTCCAGCGTAAATGCAACCTTCCCGTCATTTATCGATAGATCTTTTATCATACCCATCGAGACAATATCTTTATGAAGTTCAGGATCTACAACCTTCTTAAGAGAGCTAAGAACCTGATCGACGGTTACCATTGGAAAAATTTTGCTTGTACAGTATTTAAATCATCGTATTTGGGGCTTTCCCATTAATTTAGGAAGGCAAGCGCGCCTGGTTATTTGTTAATTTCCGACAAATAGTCGTTATTGACACATGGGATTCGAATTGCAGCTCGAAAAAAATTGAAAAAGGAAAGGACTAAATTCTCCATTCCAAAAAATTAAGAAGAGAAGGTCTTTCTCACATCTTGGAATCTTTTTCTCAGAGTCACGATGCTAATATCGCCTGAGACTGCTATCTGAGCTTGACTTACATTTTCTCCTTCCTTCAAACATGCTGCATACAGTACTGCTACTGCAAGCGCGTTTGGATCCTTGCCGTGTGAGATAGGATCGCTCTTGATTGTCGATAGCATCTCAAGTGCGCTCCTATAGGTCTTTTCACTTACCTTTGCTTTGTTCGCAATCTTTGCCAAATATTTGTTTGAATTAATCACGGGCAGCTGTAGTTCAAGGTTCTGAACAAGAAGTCTATAGCATTTTCCTGCAAAAATCGCATCAGTATTTGCTGCGGAAGAGATTTCTTCAAGTGTTCTAGGTACGGAAAGATCCCTGCAGGCAGCATAAACGGCTGCGACTATCAGGGCCCTAATCGATCGTCCTTTGATTATCCTCTTGTCAAGAGCCTTCCTGTAGTTGTAGGCCGCCTTCTCGATCAACGTATCACTAAGTGACAGTTTGTCTTTTATGGTGCTCAATATAGCAAATGCATTTTTTAGGTTACGATGATAACTCCGATTATTGCTTGAGATTTTGTTCCATCTGCGCATCCGCTGTACCTTGCTCCTCTGTTCGGCACTGATGGCGACTCCGTTGGCATCTACGTTCGAGTACGAAATGAAAGTGGATAATCCCATGTCATGAAAAGCGAGTGAAGACGGCATACCTGTCCTACTCTTGCTCTCCATATCCTCCCCAGAGTAAGATCTCCATTCTGGCCCCATCGATTCAATATTGTCCTTCACTACCATCCCACACGAAGAACAGATGGCTTCGCTTGTTTCCGTGTCAAAAACAATCGAAGTGCTATTGCAAAGAGAGCAAGCCTCTGCCGATTCCGACGCAAGTTTGTAACTCATGTTGCAAACGATATGGTCGGAATTAATTTAAGTCCCATGTATACAATAAGTGCTTTTGTACTACAGTGTGTTACTAGTAGCTACTGTAGATGCTACTATAACACAGAAGCGTTTCCTTTAATTGCGCATCCTTCGTTTTAATCTCGTATATGACGGTTCTTTCATCAGATGGCAGATCATCATCAATCACTAGGTCCTTTAGGTTTGAATCTGATGTGCTGAGTGTGCTTGATGAAGAGGCCAAGAGAATGGGAATCTCCGTTAACGCACTTGTTGGCATTATACTACGTAGTTATGTAGATTTCAACAGGTATTTATCAAAAATCGATATGGTTGTAATAAATCGCGAAATGCTCACATCTCTTATTGAGTTACTAGACGAAGAATCTCTTTACAGGCTTGGGGTGAAGCTAGGACAGACCGTACTTGATGACACAATCATCTTCTGGAAGAAAGAGACCACTGAAAAGACAGTCATGGAGTACATTGAGAAAATGATCTGCCGATACGGGCACCTTGGGACTTATGACGAAAGGAGGATGCCCAGCGGTGAAATGGCGATAGTAGTGCGTCACAGACTGGGCAAGAACGGCTCGAGATTTCTCGCGGGCTATTTGCAAGGGGGACTAAAGCATACTCTAGACATTGATGCTGTCTTTGAAACCACCGATTCATCAATCAAATGTCAAATGCCTGCCAGGAGATAATTTGTCTTGACGAAGACAAAAAGTTCATAATGAGCCCGACATCTAGAATGCCTGGATAATGTTTGCCATAGTGCACATGAGCGATGTTGTTAGGATTCCACCAAACAGACTTACTCATTCTCTCAACGAAGCTGCTGTTCAGATTCTCAAAGAAAAGTATGAAAGCATGATTAGCCCCGACGTTGGATATGTCATTATGATAACCGATGCCAATCCAAGTTCAGTTGGCAAACTTGTGGCGGGTGACGGCGCCACTTACCATAAGGTAACTTTCAAGGCCCTCACATTCTATCCTAAGCTTCAAGAAATAATTGAAGGCGAAGTAGTCGAGATCACTGACTTTGGGGCGTTTGTAAGGATAGGGCCTACTGACGCTCTTCTACACCTCTCCCAAATTACTGATGATTACCTCAAAAGCGATGTCAAGCAGGGAGTCATTGTAGCAAACCAAACTGCACGATCCCTGAAGATCGGATCCAAGATTAGGGCAAGAATAACGGCAGTAAGCCTTGGGAAAGGAGCGGGGATGGGCAAGATTGGCATAACTTGTAGGCAGCCTTTTCTTGGTGCAGTAGAATGGGTTGCTGACGAAATAAAGAAGGCAAAAGCTGGCGCAGAACAGCAACAACCTCAGTCGGCTAGCGCAAAAGAGAGAAAGGGAGGGGATAGGAAGTAGTGGCAAAGGAGAAAGCATGCAGGAAATGCAAAGTGATAACCTTGGGAAAGGTTTGTCCGAATTGCAAGTCTACAGATCTAAGCGCAGACTGGTCGGGGATTATACTTGTTTTTGACGCTGCAAATTCGCAGGTTGCTAAGACCCTTGATATAGTCACCCCCAACAAATATGCGCTTAAGGTCACCTAAATGGACGATCTAAACACATTTCTCAAGGTCAGGGAAATGCTTATTGACTTTTTGCAGGAAGACATTGGAAGCGGCGACATCACCAGCGACAATATAATTCCTAGAGACCTTAAGGCAAAGGCAGAAATTGTAAGTAAGTCTCCCCTCGCAGTTGTTTGTGGCCTAGAAGAGGCCTCTATGCTTTTTGATATCTGTGGCTGCGATGCCGAAGTCCTTGTTAGGGACGGATCAAAAGTATCGAGGGGTACGGCCGTTATGAACGTCTCGGGGCATGCTAGAGCCATTCTTAAAGCTGAAAGGACGGTACTAAATATCATAATGCGCATGAGTGGCATCGCAACCGAGACTAGACGCCTCGTAGACCTAGCAAAGGGCATTACAATACTGGCGACACGTAAGACAGCACCGGGGCTGCGCTATTTTGATAAAAAAGCAGTTGTTTTAGGAGGAGGAGCCGCCCATAGAATGCGGCTTGACGATATGGTGCTAATAAAGGATAATCACCTTGCTTTATCCTCCGACGTAGGAAAAACCGTCAGGTTGGTTCGAGAAAATGTAGGCTCATCCATAAAGGTTGAGTGCGAAGCCCGGACTAAGAAGGAAGCATTTGAACTCGTTACAGCCGAAACAGACATTGTTATGCTAGACAATTTCACACCAAAACAGGCAGAGCAAACAATAAAGCAGATAAGAAGAATGGGATTACGAAAAAGCGTAAAGATAGAGCTTTCAGGTGGCATCAATGACAAAAATATCAGACGTTATCGGAGGGCTAAACCTGATTTTATTTCCGCTGGCTATATTACACACTCATCAAAGGCAGTTGATTTCAGCCTTGAAATCATCAAATAGCCAGCATTCGGTCGATCGCAAGTCGTGCCTTATCTGCAGTACCCTTTGGCACTTTTACCTCATAGATACCTTTAGTGAGCGAATAGTAAACCTTTTCCAAAGTTATCTTTTTCATATATTTGCACGATGCATCGGGCTTGACAGGTATGAACTGTTTATCGGGATTCTCCTTCTGCATTCGATATAAAATCCCCGTTTCGGTTGCAACAAGGAATTGTCTTGCATTAGAGGCTTTTGCGTGATTCATCATACCCTCAGTTGAAAGTATGTGCGCGTTCTTTGCCAAATCACCTTTTGATATCTGGTATATCACCGAAGAAGTGCAACTACATTCAGGGTGAACCAAAAAATCTGCACTCCTGAAGCTTGCAAGCATCTTGTTGATGTCCTCTGCCTTAATACCTGCATGTACGTGGCACTCACCAGGCCAAATGTACATATTCTTTCTTTTGGTTGTTTCTGCGACATAAGAACCTAGAAATAGATCTGGAAGAAACAATACTTCTCTGTCTTTTGGGATGCTATTTACAACCTTTACTGCGTTTGAGGATGTACAGCAATAGTCTGATAATGCCTTTACCTCTGCAGTTGTATTAACATAGCTCACCACTATGGCATCTGGGTGATCCGCCTTCCAAGCCCGCAATTCCTGAGCATTGATAGTAGAAGCAAGCGAACATCCTGCTTCAAGGTCCGGTATGAGAACTTTTTTATCTGGACAGAGAATCGAAGCTGTTTCCGCCATAAAATGGACGCCACAAAACAAAATCACGTCAGACTGCGCAGAGGCTGCCTGCTTTGATAAAGCTAGTGAATCACCTACAAAGTCAGCTATGTCTTGCACTTCTGGAAGCTGGTAATTGTGCGCCAGAATCACTGCGTTTTTCTGTTTCTTTAATTCAAAGACAGCTTGCTTGTAGTCTAAATCTAACATTGTCATCGGCAGATAAACATGAGATATTAGAGACTGTCTCCATTTAAATTAGTACAATGCAGGACAACACTGCCTACAAAACACAATTCAAGGGCAATAGTTGCCACCATCGGGCGTCGAGTTGTTCATTCTCTGATAAAGCGTGTTAAATGGAAACAACGCACATACAAATATAAAGATTAACCTCGTATTCAAAGAATAGATTAAATGCCAACACACGGCTCACTTACAAAAGCTGGGAAGGTAAGAGGTCAGACCCCAAAGATTCAAGGTAAACCTCGGTTAAGACCCATCGCGAAACTCCGCAACAAAGACAATTTTATCAAACGGTTTGAAAAGAAGAGGTTACCGGGGCAAAAGAAGCCAGAGCGCCGCGGTGGCAGAAGGTAAAAATTCCCTCTTCTACTCCATATTTATTTAGTTGCGTTAGATGCCTAAAAAAACTGTCGGCCTGATGGGATGCGGTACAATTGGGGCCCATTTGGCTATGGCCCTAGACTCTGGTAGCGTGGCTAATGCCTCGCTCACTTCACTCTTTGACATAGTCGACGGGAATGCGAGGGATCTACAAACAAGGTTAAAGAGTAAGCCCCAAGTTTATCACAATTTTGACAGGTTCGTAAATTCCCCCGCCGACATTATAATAGAGGCTGCATCGCAGCAAGCCGTCAAAAATTTTGGCAAGCGCATAATTGAGTCTGGCAAAGACCTGATGGTAATGAGCGTAGGTGCCCTAGCAGATACAACATTTCTAGCAGAATTGCTTCAGCTGACTCAATTAAAGAATGGAAACAGCAAGATATACGTACCAAGTGGAGCGATAGCCGGAATAGATGCAATTCGTAGTGTCAGATACATCGCAGATTCTATTACACTTACTACCAAGAAAAGTCCAAAGGCGCTCGCTGGCGCGCCATTCTTTACAACAAGAAGTGTAAGCCTTGAAAATATAACAAGGGTCACAGAGATCTATGAAGGATCGGCTGCTGAGGCAGTCAAATTATTCCCCGCAAATGTAAATGTCGCTGCTGTGCTGAGTCTTGCCGGGATCGGTGTAGAGAAAACTAAGGTACGAATACTTGCAGATCCCGAAGCCACCACTAACCAGCACGAAATTGTGGCAACGGGTAGCTTTGGAGAAATAAAAATAAGAGTCAACAATGTAACTGCTCCTGGAAACCCTAAGACAAGTTTTCTTGCTGTGCTTTCAGCTATCGAGTGTCTTCGTTCGATATGTGAGGATGGGATGAGAATTGGCTCATAAGAACTAAACTCTTCTCAGTTTATATTGGGTTTACAGTTGAGCAATTGCAAACATGAGTTACGGAGGAGGAAACGACAGCTTCGGCCCGAAGCCGGTCGAAACTGGCAAGGAATACGACGTACAGATAACTGAAATAAGCCGCAAAGGCGACGGGATAGCAAGGATACAAGGATTTGTTATCTTTGTAAAGGGAGGAAAGGTAGGTCAGAACGCGAAGATTCGCATAAGCCAGATCGGACCAAGGTTCGCAACTGCAGAAATTATTGACGGCTCGACTGCTTCAACAACAAACGAACCAACAAGCTAAGTTACTGCGCTCTGACAAACGTACGCAGTGACAATTTTTTTATTTATTATAGTCACTATTCAAGTTCAACATTTACCTTTTCTACTCTTCGACCCTTTTTTATCCCTGCCTGTTGTAATGTTCTTGCGAAGGCTTGTAGAATCATCAACGCGAACGCAACCAGCTCCTGAATTAAGCATTGCCTTTGTTTTTGCTTCATATAAAGGCGATACCTCTTGGCAGCTAATTGTGAGTAGTTAGACATGCATAACGTCTTATCTTTTTCAGTGATATAATGGTTGACCGACCCGCCCAAAGAAATTTAGGGTCTTTTGTTCAGACATTAAGTATCATCACGCATGCGCAATAATATAATCGCCATTGTAGCAATCTCCTTTGCAACCGTGGGTGCATTGTGGGGTATAGGAAATCTTATGAATCCTGCGCCAGAGGTTGACCTCCCTGTAGAGGATATTGTCCTGATGGCTGAGAGAAGTACCTTTAACGGAACAAATCCTGACGTGCATGTGCAAGTAAACGTTCCAACGAAGCTGGTTGTACGCAATAATGATGCACTAACACATGACCTACGAGTTGATGTTGCTACAAATGACGGCATAACACCCATAAACACTGCTCCACTCCGCGGAGGCCAGGACTTTGTTACAGCTATTGTTGCATCGAAACCCGGCATGTACAAATATTACTGCTCATATCACCCAGAAATGCAAGGGTACATTTTCAGTCAATGATTCTATTAGAAAATGTCAAGCTCCTTAATGTATCATTAGTGCAATTGTTAATTTATTATTTTATGCGTAACGCTAACTGATGGCCTTTAACTAGCAGTCTAGGAAGATGACATTTATGAACCTCTCTCTTCTGATCCTATACCCAAATGTCCCCTACACTTATAATACCATCCCTCGACAGATATCTAAATTTCCTTTTAACTAAGATGCCTACGAAACCTCATTCCGAAATTTCTGCATCATTAAGTGGAAGTTCCCGAGACCTTCACTATTGTGATTACATCTTCATCGGCTAGTTTATGGTCAAGACCTACCTTTTGTCCGGCAAATTTTGCGCTCTTGCCCCAGACAAGTCCATAACGGTAATTCTTGGCCATGTTTCTGTGAATCTTATTGCAAACATCCTGCACGGTTGCACCTTTCTTTATTATCAACGGCTCTTTGTAATCAGTCTCGCCTCCCTTCGGTCGCATGTAAATTCTGATGAATCCAAGCCTTTGATATATCGCTTCCTTTAGGAAATCTATATTGATACCAGAGTCTGCTGAGACAGCGATAAAATTGGAATCGTTGCCTCCTACCCTTGACTTGATATCTTGGACAAAGCTTGGATTGACGAGGTCTATCTTGTTTAGCACAATGAGCGAAGGGGCATAAATGCGGTTGCCATTCAGCACATCAATTAGTTGATCATCTGTAAGATCGGGCTCTCTTATAATTAGCCTGCCATTGTGCAGACCGTAAACTCTCATTATTTCCTTAATCAATCTTTCAGAAGCTTTGATAGGCACTTGAGCATTTACCGATAATCCTCCTGTTGATGTCTTCTCCACCACAATATTTGGCGGCTGTTCATCCAATCTGATGCCTGCCTCTGCTAGCTCTTTTTTTAGGACCCCTAAATGGTTGGGTTGAAATACATCGAGTATAATCAGCACAAGATCCGCACCCCTGGCAATTGATAACACCCGCTTTCCGAACCCCTTGCCGCCAGAAGCTCCCTCGATGATTCCGGGCAGGTCAAGCACTTGAATTTTGGCGCCTCTGTAATGTAACATACCGGGAACGGCCGTGAGTGTTGTAAACTGATAGGAAGCAACTCGGGACTTTGCGTTTGTAAGGCTATTGAGAAGTGTGGATTTGCCTACGCTTGGCAGTCCTATTAGTACAACCGTCGCGTCCCCTGCCTTTCTGACATCAAAGCCAACGTTTTCGCCTCCACCATGCATTGTCTTACCATGAACATTATCCTGCATCTCGCGCTTGAGACGCGCTATCTTGGCCTTGAGAAGACCTATGTGAAACTCCGTAGCCTTATTAATCTGAGTTCTATGGATCTGATCCTGTATCTCTTTGATCTTCTCTGGTATACCCATTCTTGGAGGGTATTCCAATATCTACAAGGCGATAAAAATTTTTGTCAGCTGAATCTTTAACATCCAGTTTACAAGTAAGTTGGGTCAAATAACCTAGCTGCATATACATACCTCTCCTTCTTCTTTGCTAGTATCAGTACTACGGTAGAAAAGTTTCGATGTTTGTTATGCTCTTTGTTTTCAAGCTACGTTGATCTTCTAAATCCTTCCAGAAGATAGATAGTCTTAGCCTGCATCGATCGATGTTAATAATAGAATAAGATAATAACTGTTCTACTAAGGGGGTCATTGGATAGATGGCCTTATCCCTCTTTTTGCTTAGAATGCTTAAGACATTATAAAGCTTAATTTATATTCTGTAGGTTGTTGAGTCTGTCAGGGCTCCGGTGGTGTAGTCCGGTTAAGCATTTCGCCCTCTCAAGGCGGAGATCACGGGTTCAAACAACTGTGAGGTCACAGCTTCCAGTAGGGACAGATCCCGTCCGGAGCACCTTTTTTGCGGATTATTGCGTCACTAGCATGCGTACATTCCTCAAAAGCACTCCTTCGCATACCAACATAAAAATAGTTTTAAATCCGAGATATAATAGAATGGGAAAGAAATCCTTAGAAATAGCAGGACCTAACGTTGACAAAAATATTGGTATGTTGCATAGAGCCTATGCATTTGAGATGCAGACGTCTCAATACTTTCAGTATATAGCCAACAATATAGAGGGACTCGGTGTTCTCTTTGAAGACTTCTTTGGAGAGCGCGCAAAAGAAGAGCAAGGACATGCAGTTGAGATTAACGACCGGTTGATGGAACTTGGAACTAATCCAACCGACGATCCAGGAACATGGGCTGCAGAAAGTGGAATGGGCAAGACAGAACCAAAGAAATATCTTTCACTTAGGAGCGCACTCGAGAGGTCACTGGACTTAGAAAGGTTTGCCATCGGCCTATACAATGATCTTGCGAACGCAACGAAAGACAAAGATCATGGAACCTATGAACTTGCACTGAAATTATTAAAAGATGAGTTAAAAGACGAAACAACGATTGAGGACATTTTGGCAAGGCTCGAAATAAAGGATGTTAAAGAGTCAGTAGGCTCATAAAAGAAGAATAATCGCACGAAGAACACCGCTAAATAAGAGCCTACATCAAGGAATTGGCATTCTCTTGACTTTTTTTCTCCTCTTTTTTCTGATTGATATCAACGCAGCCGATTTTGGCATTATACTTGCTTTGATCACTTCCAAACCACAGATTGAGCATTTTCCTTTGATAACAGCCCTTCCGTTAGCGAGTCTAACATAGCTTGCATCTGCAATACGAATATTTGCTTTGCAGCGAGTACAATATGTTTCTCTTTGCATAACTCTATCTGTTAGCGAGTCTTCATTGTATATCAAGCCAGTGATCACCAATAATTTGACTTTACATGCTAAATAATGGCATTAAATGGAACGAGGCGTCGCGGCCTTCAGCGAAATGTTGTTCGTGGCCGTGAGCGACTATGACTCTCTAACAAGCACAACAAAGCTTTTTGCGTTCCAATTAAGGAACTACGATGATATAATGGGTGTACTCTTTTCCTTGATAATTAGATTGTGAGAGCAGGAGAGATGTGTACATCTTGATACTCTAAATTGAATTCCTACAACACGATTACAACAAATACCACCTTAGATCTAACTCTGTTCATTTATACAAGAGCATCAAACATCTAAAGTATCAAAGATAATAAGCATAGGAAGGAGTAAATCCTCCTATGCCTCGGCAACAGAGATTCGGCAGTCCGGTAATTTCTCTTCATTTTGTCTGCCAACCCAGGCAGATAATAGGGGGACTGTTACGTCGTCATTATCGTCCTGCTACCTACCTTGTGAAGCAACAAGCAGATAAAAAACCCTACCGATAATTCCTAAGGTTAAAAAATACTGCCCTTTTTTTAGATAGGTGATGCTGGTAAGCAGTGCACATCACTAAAGCATCTTATGAGAACTCGGATTGCCGATCAAATAAGCTCTTACCAAAAAAAGACTAACGCTTATTTGCATAGAGGGTAATTTGCTAATAATAGATCTATCTTATTGGCCCGATTTTTTGATTTATTATCTGTTGTCTTTAACTCTTTTTCTTAGTGGCTTCTTTTTGTTTGTGCCGTTGCTAGTGCTACCGCGGGTTCTGCCTCTGTATTTGATCTTGAGGACTTTCATCACCTTGTCCCGGATTTTACCCGTATTCGCTTTGGGTGTGGCGGAAAGACAGAGTATCCCTTCATCAATAGGGAAAGTAAAGAGCTTAACTTTTTCGTGCTCAGTTAGGCTATAGCGCACAATCCCGAGCCTGTCACTGTAAGACTGGAGTGTAGTAAGATTAGACAGTGAGTGGATGTACATCTGCTGTTCATCTGTTCCATTGAGGAGTGGCTCGACCCCAGGCTTGAATCCACCTTCAATAACTTCGCCTCTCTTATTGACAATGCCTGCGAAACGTATATTCCTGTCAAGCTTGATGATTTTCTCGCAGAGACTAGGCTCCACTCGCATGTGTGGTTATTGCTCTATGGAATATAAATCGTTTACAGGTTATTTTTGTCCCTTTATTATCTGTCATGAATCTGATGACTCCACAAGGTGTATTTCCATAGAATGACCGTTTTTAATATGATATGAAAAGTATGAACGTACAAGCGTGTTTATGTTAAGATCTGTGAAATATTTTGTTGAGTATCTCGCAAGGACCATTTTGCAGTCTGAGCAGTAGACCTCTTTCAACATCAAGCAGATATTCTCAGAGTCATAGTTTGCATTTATATATATGTATATTATATAAATTCGATCGAGTTTCTCTTCAACTGTTATTTTATCTCTTCTTTAATTCTATTATTGCTGACGTAATTATCAGCGCTATTGTTATTTGCAAAGTTTATTGTCGATGCCTTATAGTATATCACTTCGCCTCTCCTCTCTATTACCGCCACGACTGCCTCCTTGCCCATTTTTTCTATTTGGCTAACTGCGAGAGCAAAGTCTTTAGCTGAAATGTTGGTGCCTTCATTTATGCCAAAGACGACGTATTTAGCTGGTTTCTTCTCATAATCCCCGCGCTCGTAGACCCTAAAGTCATTGCCAAAGCCAAAACCCTCCTTAGCCACATAGCCCCTGCTTCGTAAATCGCGGTAAACCAGAAACACGCTCATAATATTCCTGTTATGCTTTAACAGAAATTCAAACAACGAGTTGAATGCAATATCAGGTTTGTTGCTAAACTTCAAGCGTTTTGTGTAAAATAGATATAGAGCCTCATATGACTTAAGGACGAAATCTGCATCTTCTTTTTCTCCAAAACCTTTGGTACGCAATTCATCTTGAAAACGGATTTCATCGATCAATATCTTGCCATTTGCTGCCAATCGACCCTCTATTATTGGCGCTTGCACTTCTGCTGCAGGGGTTAGTGCTCCATCCAACTTCTCCGAGGGCGATCCTGAGCTACCTGCAGGATGTGAGGATGACAATATAGCTATCTTGTAACGGACATTAATTAACTAATCTGGTAGCTAGATCGAGTCTGAGGACATGACACAACGATTAAATGAAAGCAAATCGCCGGATATTTATCATTAACAATATCTGGTGCAACAAGAATGAAAGGTGTTAATTATCGAGAAACTCGTGGAATGCCGTATGTACGGCGAGAATACATCGCAGGTAAGCCTCAACTCAAAATCGCTAGGTTTTCATCCGGTCTTGCAGGAAGCAATTATGATTATAAGATTGAACTTATAGCAACTGAAAAGCTCCAGATACGGCATAACGCACTGGAAGCTGCCAGGCTTGGAGCAAATAAAAGAATGGCACAAGCTGGTGAGACAAGCTTCTTTTCTATGCTACGTGTATATCCTCATGTCCTGCTTCGAGAAAACAAGATGATTGCAACTGCTGGTGCAGACCGACTCCAAGAGGGAATGAGGAGGGCTTTTGGTAAGTCAACAGGCCTTGCCGCAAGGATCAGGCCTGGACAGGTGATCTTTGAAGCATACGTCACTGCCGCTAATCTTGAATTAGCCCAAGATGGATTCAAGACGGCAGCAAGCAAGATTGGCCGCCCAATGACTACTAGGATAACACCGTTAAAAGAGCAGGTAATGACAACAGCCGAAGACTAGATCAAATATTCTCAGTCAACTTCTTAATATGTTCTGAATGGCACACATTGGCTCTTCCTGCTATGCTCTTACAGATTAGGGCAACAATATTGTCTGTTTCTGTTTTTACCGCCTTGCTTAGCGAGGAAGCAGGATTTTCGATCTCTGTCATGACCTTTGCGTGGTCCATTCCTTCCAGCAACTGAGGACTATAGCCAGAACCAACCTGCATAAACCGGCCGTCAATCAGAAGAAAGGGAATAACCTGGTCAGGGTTGAACGCATCTATGATCTCGTAATCTTTTTCATCAAGCTCTTGCTGGGGTTCAAAGTTTCTATCGGCAGTTTCCCGTCCAATAAAATCCACATAGTCACTTGTATATTTTGCTCTGGAAAAATCAACAGTTGGGATGTTAAGATACTTCTCGTCGTGGCCAGCACTTGTAGTCTCTACAAGCCCCTGCCAGCTACCAAAATTGTTTAGTGCTCTTACAATAGCCCATCGCTCAGTTGCGCAGTAAGGACAGAAGCCTGCTCCCATAAAGAATAACAAAGGTTTACCACTTGACTGTCTAGGTGGTCGGTCAGATATATGCATGAATTTTCCAAGAGCTTTCTTTGGAATGAATGTGCTATCAGTAGCGTCAATAGTGTCCATAAGCATAAGTGCTTTTGATGTTTATTTATGAATGTTAGGAACGACTTTAATAGAATCTGAAAAGTGGGAGCAAACGATGTCTTATGATAGTTTACAGTATAGAGACAATGCAACTCACTAGTTAGCTTCCTTAAAAGATTTTCTACGTTCCCTCAGTGGTTAGCGTTAGAAGTGCTAAATAGTTTTTGAGCTTACCTTTCATGTGACTAATGATCCTTCAAGCTGGACTGACCTTATTGGCGAATCGGTGCATACAAGCGATGACCAAGATATAGGAGATATTGAGGCAATAAGCCGAAATTTCATAGTGGTAAAAAAAGGCCTGGTACATGTCCATCGCTACTACATTCCCCTTCACAGGGTAGAAGGTTGGGATGGAAAGGTGATATGGTTAAAGATCTCCGAAGGGGATGTAAAAACCAATTACGAGAGAGATATCACACCTGACCCATACAACTATCATTATAGCAGTGCACCCACTGTTGATCCATCCAACGTCGTACGCAGATTTCAGATCAATATGCCCAAGATACCGCCAAGAGGTTCAGAAGAAAGACCCTTTTTAGTTTCTCAAGAACATACAACACAGGAGGAGCCCGTATTCTTATGTAACCTATGCAGTATAACCTTCAAGAGTGATGACGAATTGAGCAACCATGTGGAGGCAAACCACTAGTCGCCAATTTTTTCTTCAATACTTAATTGGACGGGGACCATATGAAGGAATTTACATATTATGAAAATATCTTTTTCCCGATCGTTGAAAAATGGCATTGGAGCATCACGTTTCGGCCGTAAAAAGTTTTGCACATTTTAGCCCATCAAAGAGCGAGATGTTTAGCTTTTATGGTATTAAATCGATATAAAAAGAGATATCGATTCTTTGAGACAAGTATTTTGACTTGTGGTAAATTTTAATTATATCTTGCATCAGCGTCTTATCTTTTCATGTGGTGGCTTACGACAAGAAATGATTGAGGTAATATTAGTAAACCATCACAGACTCACTTATGTCCATAGGATCCTGTTTGATTTTTTCTTTCACCGAAAATGCCGCCAAATTTTCTTGTCGCGGTTTCTTGTTTCTGTTGCGGATGGGAGTGAGGTATCGAGGATATTCTTGCTATCGCAGGAATTTGTGAGCGAATGGACATTTCAATCATGACAAGCAGTAGTTCTACGTCTGCAAGCCTCTTGTTGCCATCAATCTCAAGATGCACTTCAGCCTGTGCCAACGCTCCTGCAGGGCGAAGTAGTACTGACTTGACTTTGATATTTTCTTCCTTAAACTTTTCTTCTACTATCCGCTTGACCATCTCAGTCAATTTGGGGTTCTGCCACGAGTCTACCAAAATCAGTGACGATTGCTTGAGGGAAATATAGGATACTGAAAATATGTAGCCTGCAATGATCATGCCACCTATTGCGTCCATCTGGAGAAAACCAAACTGCGATGCGATGAGGACGCTGAAAAATCCAATAACAGATGCTGACCCATCTTTTATAGAATTTTTGGCGTCTGTTTTTAACGACAACAGGTTATACTTGTTGGCAATTGAATTCATCTGAAATGCTCTATGAAGCGAGATAGCACCTGCAGCTGCAAGTACGACCATAGTCAATATTGGTTGCTTTATCTCTTTTGGTTCAAGTAAGGCTTCAAATGAATGATAAAAGATGAATATTCCTATTGCAATCATTCCTATCGCAGCAATGAGCGCAGCAAAACTTTCCACTTTATGGTAACCGAAAGGAAATTTCCTATCTGCGGGTCTGTGTGCTATACGTAGCCCGATAAGCACTATTAATGATATCATTGCATCAGAAAGCGAATCTATACCATCTGCAGTCGCTACGACGCTGCCGCTTACTTGACCCATCAAGATTTCAACAACGCCTATGCTTAGCAAGGTTATAACAGAAATCTTTGCAATCTTCTGTCCTGCAATAAGACCTTCGTTTACAAGATCGGCCGGCTTACCGGCTGAGGGCTTGCTGCTACTCACGATAATACTAACTATATTTATAGCGTATCGTATTTAACGTTTCAAAAAGATAAAAGCAATAACGGAAGCGGTAATTCCTAGTTCCGTTCCTCTTATCAGGTTAGGCTAACCGTTATAAAGATAAATAAACCTTGACCATTTTACCAACTGTTCAGTTGTACTTAAGAACACTTTCAGACCTGGAGGACTCGCGTTTTGACGGCAAGAGGGTGTTTGTTAGAGTTGATTTTAACGTGAGCATCAACAATGGTGCTATAGGGGAAGATTATAGAATACGAATGTCTCTTCCGACAATTGAATATTTGACAAAACGAGGAGCTAAGGTCATATTGGCATCTCACCTTGGAAGACCTGAAGGATATGAGAAGAGATACTCTGTCTCACCAGTTGCGAAACACCTGACAGAGATCAATGGGAAATCAAGGCCTCCAATACGGTTTGCAAATGACTGTGTGGGTTATGAAATTGAAGAACAAATAAGCAAAATGAATAAAGGTGATATCTTGTTGCTTGAAAATTTACGTTTCCACAAGGAAGAGGAGTCTAATGATCCTGAATTCAGCAAACAGCTTGCTTCTCTTGCAGATATTTACGTCAATGATGCGTTTAGCACTTCTCATCGAAAACATTCCTCGACTTATGGGGCCGCATGGTTGTTTGATATCCGGCTGGCGGGCTTTAATCTAATGAAGGAAGTCAAGTATCTTTCAATGATAAGGGAAAACCCAATTAGGCCGTTCACAGTTGTGATAGGAGGAGTGAAAATAAAGGATAAGATAGGAGCTCTTGAGCACCTGCTGCCAAAGGCGGATAAAGTGATAGTAGGCGGTGCAGCTGCGTACACTTTCCTCAAGGCAAAAGGCCTCAAAACCGGAAACTCAATTATCGATCAGGAGCACATACAATGGGTAGAAAAAGCTCTTTCGACCTACGGGGATAAAATATTACTCCCCAGTGATCACGTTTGTGCAACGTCACCTAATGATACCTCCGTTACTATGGCCTCGGGGGGTATCCCCGATACTATGTCTGGATTTGACATAGGAAATGAAACAATCGAACGCTATTCTGCAGAAGTGGGCTCAAATGGAGGTGGTGCTTTGTTCTGGAATGGCCCCATGGGTATGTTTGAGATAAAAGCCTTTTCAAACGGTACCGTACATATAGCAAAGAGCATGGCTCTTGCGTATTGGCGTGGAAGTAAGACCCTGATAGGTGGCGGCGATACTCTGGAAGCAATGAAGCGGGCAGGAGTCGCCGAGAATGAAGTAAGCCATGTATCAACGGGTGGCGGTGCAACATTGCGTTATCTAGCCGGGGACAATATGCCCGGGCTACTTATCCTAAACGGGCACTAGATTCGACTGATGGGATAGTATCAGAAGTTCGTGGTTCGACCATCAATATGGCCGACTATGCGACTTGGTCTGGGACAAGTGAATGATTTCTATGATTTTCCTTATCTCAAAAAAGGCGATTCTATATTATGTTGACTTTTACTGCTCTCATATATGAAACCTCATCATTACCCGCCCCTAGCATCATCATATATTGTCCCTGCCCCAATTCATCTGCTGCTGTAAAAGTGAAGGAAATCTCCTTTGTGCTTCCTGACTGGAGTGATACCGCCTGTTCACTGAAAATACCAGTGGAATTACCAAGAGCGCCGTTTGGCATGAAGGTCCCTGCAGCCATCATTTGGCCGTTGAAGTCGCTTAATGCATCTAAGGTCAGTCTTACTTCCGCGCTTTCTCCTTTTGCGACTGTGACTTCAGTTGGCGACGTTATTGTAACGGGTATTGGCTTCGATGCATCTAGCTTGGCGATCTTGTTTTCCGTCCATTCACTGAACCATAGCTGGCTGTTCTGATCCACTGCAAATTGTATAACATTCGCTATGCCGCATGTTGTTGCTTCCGGAGCACAGAGACTCCAAGCTCGATTTTGAGAAGGAACCCAGTATTCAATCAATACAAGTTCGTCAGGATAAAAGCGAGCAATCTTGTTGCCTGTATGTTCGTTGAACCATAATGAACCATTGGCTCCTTTATCTATCCAATATGGAAGCGTATAAGCATTAGGGGGAGTGTTACCACCATATATCTTGGGAGAAGCTATGGATGTTACGAACTTGGTTACATTGTCGGTTGCAGGATCGTAGCTAAAGAACGTGCTCGTGCCATGGTCAGCTACCCATACTTTTCCATAATCGTCTAGTTCCATGCCCACAGGTGCGCCAAGATCTTGTGGCAAATTAACTATGCGTACTACTCTGTCGCTTTCAATATCATACTGAAAGAGCTGTCCTCTCTTCTGTTGGAAAGAAAGGAGGGAAACCCAAACATCCTTTCTTTCATTATCTACCACTAGCCCACCTGAAGTGATTAGATTAGGACTGATGCCAGAGAATCCCTCAAGTGGTAGTATAATTTCTCTAAATCCTTCTGAGGTCCCGTTTTGGAAACTGGAAACATTACCAAAAAAAAGAGATTGAGAGTTTATTCCTATGATATACAAGTTGCCATTTGAATCAAAGTCCATCATTGAAGGATATTTTGCTGGCACCTTAAACATCTCAAAATCTCCAGTCGACTGCGTAAAACGCCAGATAGTATTGTTCTGATCGGTAAACCAAACATCACCGCCACTGCTGTCCAGCTTTACTGTCCAGGACATCAACCATGAGGGTACCGCCGTGAAGGGTAGAGATCGTGTAGGCCATGAGGGGATTTCGTATTGCGCAAACGAACCAGTAGTATTATCATAGCTGCCAAGAATGCCACGTTTTGTCGATACATACCAAACCTTTGCACCATCTATAGCCATGCCGACAGGCATTTCACATGCTGCTGGAAGGGTAACTTCGTTTATGTAAGTATTCGAATTTGGTGATGCGTTGGTTCCGCAAAATTGTTGTTCGAATAGCTGAGCTCTAGCTTCATCATTTTGCGGACTTACTGCAGGATTACTATTAATATCCGGCCCGCTACGCAAAGATATCGAAATATAAACGGCGACGATAGCTACAATGCCAATTATGGCATAAATGATAATCCTTTTTGAAGATCGACCCATGTTTGTTTTCCGAGGTGAATCTGACAAAGGCAAGAAACAGAAGCATCTTTTCCATCTTATATCTCTTGTCGGAGGTATAGGCAAAAATAGCGATAACGGTTACTAGCAGTTTCGCTTGGTTGAAGAAAAAAGAGAAGAAGAGAGCCACAGGAACCAAGTCCTTACAGGATACCTATCGGTATTGTTTGCCGCTGCTCTGTTTGGCTCTGTATTCAGCTTAGCCAAAGTTCCTCTCGCTACAATTGACCCTCTTGCTTTAACAGCAATAATCTATACAATCTCAGGGTTGGCACTAATCCCATTTGCAAGGGCCTCATTCACATTTGAGAGAAAGTTCGACTACATTTATGTTATAATCGTAACGATCTTTGGAGGAATAGCAGCTCCGGTACTTCTGATGTATGGCCTTCAGCAGACAGCTGCTTCCACTGCAGCCATATTGACAAACGGAGAAATCGTATTTACACTAGCACTCTCATCTCTATTTTTTGGCGAAAAGCCACATGGACCGGTCGGATTGTTTGCAGTTGTTCTAGTTGTTATAGGTCTAGTGATTGCTACTACGGAAGACTTGACAGCCCTAGAAAGCATCCTTGAATTAAACCCCGGCAATATAATGATACTAGCATCCATGTTGATGTGGGCAATAGACAACAACGTCAGCAGACGTCTCACACTAAAAGTTAGCCCAGCCAAGATAGCAATGGTAAAGTCGCTTGCAGGTGGCCTTATCTTGCTAGCCATTGCTTTGGCAATGGGAAAAGGAGACAGCATAGCATCGATAAAACTCGACATGTGGATGCTAATAATAATAATGTCAATCTCAGGCTTCGGCGGGGCGCTACTGTTATTTCTTGAAGGTATAAAGAGAATTGGAACTGTTAAGACTATGTCTATGTTTTCAATGACTCCCGTTTTTGGGATAGTTATCGCGGCGTTGGCGCTTGGTGAATCTATAACTGTTTTTCAAGGTATCGCGACAGGTCTTATTATTATTGGCATAATTCTAATCGGGCGATATTAGAGAAGCTTGAGCTCAAATGTCACTTTATCAATAAGACCAGAAGGAGCTGGCCCTATTCCGACACAAGTGATTGTACCGGACGGTATTTGTGTCAAACCACTATCCTGTACTAGCACCACTGGTAAATATAACTCCTCACCTCGCTTTCTAACCGCCATCAATTCTTCAATGTTCTTTACTTTCACTACTACTTTAGCCTGACCAGCGGCAAACCACGCATTGAACCAGTCTCTTCTTGATGTTTTTACCTTCTCCGCCCCCATAACTGCAGCGTGGGCCACCTGCGCCGCTATTTTGCCAGTTCCCATGTTGATATCTCGCCTTACAATAATTACTTGCTTAAATTCCATGTCCGGTACTTGATAGCTTATAGTTTAATTAAGAGGCAGAAAAATACATTACTAGTATTTTGCGAGATGCCAGATTATGATGTGATAGTTGCAGGAGGAAGCATCTCTGGACTACTTGCTGCTCGTGAAATAGCTGCTGGTAGTCTTTCGGTTGCGGTACTTGAGGAAGACTCTGAGATTGGCACGCCTGAGCACTGTGGCGGCCTCGTAAGTATGTCTGGGATACATGACCTAGGCATAATACCCGATATTAAGGCAGTAGAGAACCCAAGCATAACACATGCTAGAATTTTTTCTAGTTCAAGTTGTTTTGAAATTAATGCAGCAAAACAAAAAGTCATTGTTTTAGATAGACGTGCGTTTGATAAGCAAGTCGCATATCAAGCGCAAAACGAAGGGGCAGAAATACGAGTAAAATGCACAATGCGTTCGTTTGGAAAACAAGATAATGATGAATATCTAGTGAAGACCTCTGAAGGAGATCTTTCCTGCAAATATTTTGTGGATGCAAGAGGCGTAGGATCAATAATTAGCAGAAACAGGGAGGGAGTTCTTCAATCAGCACAGTATGAAATTTACGCGTCATGGATAGAATCCGATACCATCGAGGTAGCATTTGATAGCCAGCTATATCCGGGTTTCTTCGCATGGATAATTCCCACGGGTCGAGGAAAGGGAAAAGTGGGGGTCGCCGGTAGGAGGATTAATGCTGCAAGTGCGCTCCAGCATTATATCAATAGTAAGGGAAAATACTCAGTCGTGCGCAAAGTTTACGCACCTATTTGGATTAACGGCCCGCTTAAGAGTTTTGTAACTGACAGAACCATGATAATCGGAGATGCCGCAGGCCAGAGCAAGCCTACGACTGCGGGAGGTATTTACAGCTGTGGCATGGCAGGTGTGCTAGCAGGGCGGGCTGTTGTAAATTCAGCAAAGACCAGCACTAATGATCTAAGAGAGAAGCAATTGTTGCTTAAGTCCTATGAAAGGGATTGGCTATCTATGTTCAAAGCAGAATTCGACAAAATGTTGCTTGCTCGACGACTCTTTGAACGGATGGACAACAAAGCTATTGGTGAGCTGATCAATTCGATACCTCCGGAAGTTATCCAAGAGGCGTCTACCGATGGCGACTTTGATTTTCATTCCAGCGCCGTTGGTAAAATCCTTGGAGCCAGGGGGGCAGCTAGGATGGCCAAAGCGTTGTTTGGCAATGAGATAAGGCGTTTGGTGCCAGAGAGCTAAGGAAGATATAAATTCCCTTTTCCTTAAGAAGCAACACTGATGTCTAAGCCATTGCAGTTGCCGGTGTGTAGTTCGTGCGGCAGACCAATTATGCCTAATGATGAGTGTGTTAAATATTACTGTGCAAATTGTGGCTATG
>DAINRW010000002.1:0-40713 GCA_036741615.1 Nitrososphaera sp. | reverse complement strand
AGTCAGGAGCAGGGATCGTCATCGATTCTGATCCTGAGCTTGAGTGGGCTGAAACGGAGCACAAGGCAAACGCTATACTTTCGGCCCTAAAGGGAACAGCATCGGGCTAAAACATTTTTTGCTCAATCTTTCTGTCACCGCCATGTTTGATTTATCTTATCTTCCATAAGGGAAACATGAAAATTACTGGATATTTTGAGGACATAGGAGGTCAACTACTTCTATTATAATATTTATTTGAAAAGGAAGATAATAAAACTACATTGGCAGTGATACTACGAAATTTTCATTTTACTACTATGGATATAGTAATGAACTAATTGAACAAATTTAATGACGTAATGAAAAGAACAAGGTGCTAGTGGCTTGTTGGGGGCCTGGCGAACATATTGTCTTGGTTGATATGATATTCTACTGCTAATCCAGGATCTTTTTGCCTCCCCGTGAGGATACCGACGACTATATCATCCCTTTTAATTAGCCCTTCTTCGCGTAGCTTTCTTACAGCTGATGGGACTGCGCCCGATGCCATTTCACAGTCAAAGCCATTTAATCCAACAATCGACATCCCGTCGCTCATTTCTCTGTCGCTTACCTGTACGACTACTCCATCAGTGAAATCAAGTGCACGCAATGCCTTGACGATATTTGCAGGTCTGCCTATTTGAATCGCAGTTGCATGCGTCCTTGGTCTGATTCCTTTTTTGTCTAGGTCAGCATAATAGCGGTCAATGATTCCAAGATCGGGCCTGCCACTGTTCCATCTCAGAGGCTTGTCCTCAAAGAATCCATTGTATAAGTTGTATAACACATTTGCTCCTTCAGCATTAACAACTAGGAGTCGTGGTATTTTCTTAATCCAACCCCATTCGTATAGCTCAATAAGGCATTTTCCGCAGCTAGAGGTGTTACCCAAGGCTCCTCCAGGATACACTATCCAATCTGGTGGAGTCCAATCGAGGTGTTCGAGCGCTCGATATAGGATGGTCTTCTGACCCTCAAGACGGAATGGATTGACTGAGTTGACAGTATATCCGCCAGTTTCCCCTGCATTTTTAAGCGAAGCGGCGAGCGCATCGTCAAAGTTTCCTTGTACTTGGATAACTTGAGCGCCGAATTGGAATGCTTGACCAAGCTTGCCAGGGGCGATTTCGCCCCTCGGGATATAAACATCGCACGCCATGTTTTCGTTGGCAGCATACATTGCAGCAGATGCGGAGGTGTTACCTGTGGAAGCACAAACAATCCTTTTCACACCAAGCATTTTGGCATGGGTCATTGCAGAAGACATACCGTTATCCTTGAATGAGCCCGATGGATTGTATCCTTCAGGTTGAAGAAATAAAGAGTCATGGTTCATGCTCGCATAATCGGCTACCTTGCTCATCTTGTAGGGTTTTGAAAGGCGTCCTTCAGAGCCGTCAAGTGACACTAGCAGACGAGCACATTCTTCAAAATCTTCTGTATCTATACCCCCGAAATTGATGAGTTCGCGAAAGCGCCATACACCGCTTTCGTTATAGATATTACCTCCATGATCCCTACGATGATAGAACTTTTCTATTAAATCACGGCTTTGATTCTCGCTATACTTTATATCAAGAAGTGAGCCGCATGAACATCTGTAAATATCATTATTAATCTCATGAGTTAAACCGCATGAAGGATTAATGCATTTTTTGACAACGAGTGCACCCACATCAATGGAAACTTGAGATTGTTATTTAGACGTTATTCTGTGCACTTTTATTTTTTACTTGTTTTTTCATACATTTTCAGTAGCTGTTGTACAACACCGTCCATGTCATCTTCTCTTACTTCAGGTGAAACTGCGTGTTTAAGCAAGTTGTTGATAGTGTTGGAGATTTCAGAACTGACTTCATCGAAGCTGTCCATATCACTATAGCTCTGTTGATAAAGCCTCCTCAATCGCATCGCATACATGTGTGTTTGTTCATTCATGGTCACGTCATAGCTGCGATTGTTGACCTTTATCTTCTCCTTAATCATGTTCTAACCGTAACCAGACTATAGCCTTTAAAAACCTGTCTACCGTCAAAGGCATAACTACAGATAGCCAAATGGTTGTAACCCCCAGGCTTGTCACCTTAGTTACTATCATTATGGATACACATTTGCTTTTATTCTCATGAGGTCATGATGGCTGGGTGCGATAATAACAAGAATGCCATTTGATAATAAGTGGGTAAAGCCCCAAGGAGAAAGCGTTGGTCACAAGTTGCTTGAGGGCATCAAGCCACAAGCTCCACTAAAGCCAAGGATAGAAGAAGCTCAAAAGAAGTTGCATATGCAGATCTCAAGGCTTGATGCAATTTCATCACGAATGCAGGAAAAAGATAAGCTAATTTTCAAGCGAGTAGTACTTGCGATGCAAAGTCATGATTCTTCACATGCGAAAGTGTTATCAGGAGAGCTTTCGCAGATTCGAAAGATGAACAAGATGGTCACTTCAGCAAAATTGGCCCTAGAACAAATACAGCTTAGGCTTAACACGATGACAGAGCTCGGAGATGTGGTGGTGACGCTAAGCCCTGCGATGTCTGTGATAAAGGGATTGCAGAGTGGACTATCGGGAATGATGCCGGAAGCGGATCAGTCATTTGGACAGATATCAGAATTGCTTGGAAATATCATGACAGATTCGGGACAGATACCCAACAGCGAAATTGCAAATTTCAACACAATAAACGAAGATACTTCACAGATAATGGAAGAAGCAAGCGCTGTGGTGGAAATGAACATGAAGAACAAGTTCCCAGATTTACCGTCTCCAAACCTTGCTGCAAAGAACCTAGAGGCCACAAGCTACTAACTCTCCATTATTACGTCCTTCCTTATTTTTTGTTGGCTATCTTTTGAACTTGTTTTTTAATCCTAGATATTGTTGGATAACTATACCCCTTTTCTCTATACGTCTTGATCATAGCCCTCCAATTGTTAAGCCTCCAGTTTGCCTGATCCTGGGTTAATGACAGCGTTTCCCTTTTGACAAGACTTTTTCGTCCGGGCATCAAATAGCCTCCTCTTTCGGCGGTATAGCGCTTATATGCAAATCGCAAGGCGAAGAGCAGGTCTTTAGCTGGAAGAGAGCTAATATAATGAGCAATTTCTCTGCGTTGCTCCTCTGATATGTTTAGCCGTAAGACAAACTCTTTTCCCATGGATGTATAGTTACAGGTTAATTTTATCTAACCTTAATAAATATTTCTAAACTCGAGTTTAGAAATATTTCTATGATCATAAGGTTCGCACCGAAATTTTAATTAGCGACTCTACCCTGCCTGACGCTATGGCGAATTCATCATTCATCCATAATTGCATGGGAAAAGTCCTCGCCGGCGGCTCAATTAGCTTTGAAGAAGCAGAGAAACTGCTTGGGACTAATGATATAGTTACGCTAGCAGATTGCGCTAACATCATCACTCGAACATTTAATGGTGATAGGGTCGATGTAGAAACCCTAGTGAATGCAAAATCTGGAAGGTGTCCAGAGGATTGCTCATTTTGCGCACAATCTTCATTCTATGATACGAGTATTAAGAAATATCCATTATTGTCCAAAGAAGAATTATTCGAAAGGGCAAAGGAGGCTAAGGAGGCGGGCGCTGGGAGTTTTTGCTTAGTATGCGCTTATAGAGATCCCCCGGAGAAGGACTTTCAACATATTTGTGAGGCAATAAAAGAAATCAGATCCAATGTAGAGATTGAAGTCAATGTCTCACTTGGATTCATGACATTATCGAGAGCAAGAGAGCTAAAGAAGCTCGGAGTCAAGCGGTATAACCATAACCTAGAAGCCGCTGAAAGCTATTTTGCAAAGATCTGTAATACCCATGAGTTCTCTGACAGGGTGAACACTGCAAAAATTGTCAAAGAGGCAGGGTTACAGCTATGCTCTGGAGGCATCATAGGAATGGGTGAGAGTGTAACACAGAGGATAGAGCTTGCATTCTCTCTAGCATCACTGAATCCTGATGAGGTTCCGATCAATATTCTTATAGGTAGAGAAGGAACTCCTCTAGCAGGTATTGCAACTCTACATCCTCTTGAGGCGATCAAGACAATTGCTGTGTGGCGCTTTATAATGCCAAAAACAATCCTAAAGATAGCTGGTGGACGAGAGGTGCACCTTAAGGATAACGATAAACTAGCTCTGAAGGCAGGGGCAAATGGTATTATCACTGGTGGCTACCTAACCACTGGAGGAAATCAGGCCAATAGGGACATTGCGATGATCCGAGAAATTGGGCTCAAATCATAAGACCGAGTTCATTAAAAATCGTCTGGATTTTCTTAAGGATAGCGGATTATATCGTCAGCTTAGAACTGTAGTTCCCAAAGGCCCGACTGCTATAGTTAACGGCAAGGAGGTCATTAACCTCTGCTCTAATGATTATCTTGGGCTATCCACAGACAAGCACGTCATAGACAAAACGATTACATCATTGCAAGAAGTATCGCAGTGTAGTTCAAGGTTAATTGCAGGCAACCATCCAAATTTCATTGAACTTGAAGATATGCTTGCATCCCATCGAAGAACAGAGTCGGCGCTTGTATATCCCACAGGCTATACCGCAAATTTGGGTGTGCTGACGACAATTGCAGACAAGAGCTCAACGATATATAGCGACGAGTTGAATCATGCTAGCATAGTAGATGCATGTCGCCTAACCGATGCGACGGTGGT
Organism: Nitrososphaera sp.; assembly: GCA_036741615.1. Lineage (GTDB taxonomy): Archaea > Thermoproteota > Nitrososphaeria > Nitrososphaerales > Nitrososphaeraceae > Nitrososphaera. The sequence goes on along the minus strand of DAINRW010000002.1, from coordinate 36,005 downwards.
TGTATTTCGACATAACGATGGTAATCATCTAGAAGAGCTAATCGGACAGGGCAGAGGTAGGAAAATTGTCATAACTGAAGGAATCTTTAGTATGGATGGCGATATCGGAAAATTGTCAGAAATACAGACTATAGCAGACCGCCATAATGCAATAACGATCATTGATGACGCGCATGGAGACTTTATCTTTGGACCTGCGTTCTCTGGCACACAAGCTGAATTAGGAGTAAACTTTGACATCCACATAAGCAGTATGAGCAAGGCGTTGGGTTGCTTCGGAGGATATGTAGCCACGACATTGCCTATCAGAGAACTCTTGCTAAATACTTCAAGGCAGTTTATCTATACTTCCGCTCTTCCTGATCATTTGTGCTCTGCCGCGATCACGGCTATCCCAGTAGCAAAGAGCGGACATCTACAAAAGAGGCTTCGATCCAATGTCGTTTATTTTTCATCGGCATTGAAGAGGTTAGGATTTGAAATCAGCAACCCTGTTAGTCAGATAATTCCGCTCATTGTTGGCAAAGAAACAAAAGCAGTAGAGTTTTCTAATTATTTGCTAAATGAGGGCGTTTTCGTTCAGGCAATAAGGTATCCGACAGTCAGAAAAGGCCGCGCGCGCCTCAGGATTTCACTGACCGCTATCCACCAACAGGAACATCTCGATTATTCAGCGGAGATGTTTGAAAGAGTAGGCAAAAAGATGGGATTATTATAGTGATATTTCTAAATTCGAATTTAGAAATATCCCTCCTATTTGACTCGGGAGGACAAAAAACCACTTGTAGTATTTCATCAAACGTCGTAAACGGCTCTGCGTATTTGTCCGTATTTTCTAACTTTCATTTTTTTCGGAAAATAAGGGCCAAAGGGGGGGTCCGGAGAGCCTAAACTAAGCAATCCTTGATAGATAATATTATTGCAGGCTGTACACAGGAAAATAGCGGTTTTCGTTTTTATTGAAACATCTTGGATCAGTTCAAAAATGGAACGTTTTCTAGACGGCATAAAAATAAGCACCTTTTTTTTACTATCGCTTATTTCTGATCATCACTTTTCGTGTCCATTTATTTGTGCAACCCTTTTTGAACACTTTTCTTGACAACGCCCTAATTATAGTGCACAGCGAACACTGAATTATGAAATATGCCTTTGCATACCTTCGGGTAAGCACAGAAGAACAGACGGTTCAGAATCAAAAGCTTGCACTTGAAAAATGGGCCCAACTTAATGGCTACATGATCCTAGATTATTTTGAAGATCCTGCTATCAGCGGCAAGATCCCTGCTACGCAAAGGCGCGGATTTCAGGAAATGCTAGAGCTTGTAAAAGTGTCAGGAGTAGATGCTGTTTTAGTGTACGAACTATCTCGGGTTGGAAGGACATTTTGGGACACGCTGGATGCCATAAAGGCCGTGGAGCGCTATGCCTCCCTAATTTCGTGTTCACCTAGAGAATCTTTCCTCCAAACTACAGAAGCCAGTATCAGAAAGCTAATGATAGGAATCCTGACATGGGCTGCAGAAAGAGAGCGTGAATTACTGATACAGAGAACAAAGGATGGGATGCACCGGGCCAGAGAGGCTGGAAAAGGGATTGGTCGACCGCAAAAGACGGTTGACAAGGATAAGCTCATTACTTTGCTTGCAGAAAATCACTCAAAGACCAGAATAGCCAGGACTCTAGGTCTATCAAAAGCTACGCTGTATAAGAAATTAAAAGAACTAAGCTAGTTTATCTATCTTTCTCACCAGTTTTATTGCTGCATTGAGCAACTTCTCCAGGTCTGTCGTTCCCACACCAAGAGGGGGAATTAAAAGCAGAATGTTGCCCAAGGGTCTAAGATGAACACCCATCTTCAGTGATTCATGCATAATGAAGTAATTTATGATTTCTTTATTTTTCAGAGAGACAATAGGTTTATTGTTCTTTGTCAGCTCAATCCCCACTAGCATACCCCTATGTCTGATATCACCTACGATTGGCGAATTGGAAAATTCAGGGAGCCTGGACGCTATGTATTCTGAGCTTAACTTTATTTGACTGGTAAGATTGTGGTTTCGATAATGCTCTATATTTGCTAGAGCAGCTGCACACCCCACAGGATGTCCTGTAAAAGTATGTCCGTGGTAGAGGTGTTTGTTGTAACGGTATTTTCCTAGAAATGCATCAAATATACGGCGTGTAACAAGGGTCACGGCTAGGGGGAAATAGCCGCCAGTGAGAGCCTTTCCAAAACACACGATATCTGGTTGCGAGTTCTGTGAGATATATTCTATAATGTGTCCAAGTCTACCAAATCCGGTTGCAATCTCATCTAGAATTAGCAAGACATCGTAATCTCTGCATAACTTTGCTATTTTTTTCTGATACCCTGGAGGATAAATAATCGCTCCTCCTGCTATCTGTGCCCCGCTTTCCATAATTAGGGCGGCGCACCGATTCTTGTGCCGTTTAAGCGTAGCCTCAGTTTTTTCAAGACACCATTCTACTAAATCTCTTTCATTTGTAAACCTGCTTCCATACAGTTGGGGGGTTGGCACCCTATGGACATTCAATAAGATTGGTCTGTATGCTCTAAAAAAATTCTCTATATAGCCAAGGGACATAGCGCCAACTGTGTCGCCATGATATCCCTGTTCCAGCGAGATGAATTGAGTCTTTGCATATTGACCTTTATTGTGCCAATATTGAAGAGCTATTTTCATTGCAGCCTCAATTGCGGTTGAACCATTATCTGTATAGAACACTTTATGCATTCCCCTTGCAAGCCTTACTAGTATTCCAGCAAGCTTCGCAGATGGAGCATTGGCGAAGCCAAATAGAGTGGAATGCGGAACTTTTTGGAGTTGATCTATCATAGCCTGGATGACTTTGTTCTGTGAATGCCCCCAGACGTTGCACCACATGCTAGCACTGCCATCCAAGTACCTTCTTCCTTTAGTGTCAACCAGGTAAAAGCCATCTCCTTTGACGATTACTCTATTATTCCATTTTACCCAATCCCTCATCTGAGTATAAGGATGCCAAACGAACTCTTTGTCCGCATTTTTCAGGTCCAATTTAATGCGATCCATGTTTTATGTGCAGCTGTAATAATATTTCCATGCACGGTATTTTCGTAACCGGTACTAGCACAGGAGTTGGCAAGACACTCGTTGCTGCGGGTCTGGCTTGGGCCTTGAGAAAACAAAAAATGGATGTCGGCGTAATGAAGCCCTTTGCTACAGCGAATAGGGTTTTTTCAAAAAGATACAGGTCTCAAGATACTGCATTACTAGCTAGAGCGTCCGCGGTAAACGATCATGATTACGATCTGAATCCATTTTTTTACTCAATAGCTGCCTCGCCTCTATCTGCGACTGAGCTAAAGTATGGCCCTCCTGTGGACACTGAAAAGGCCTTGCAGAAGTTGAAAAAGCTTGGAAGGAAACACCAATTTATGATTGTTGAAGGGATCGGTGGAATCCTGGTTCCATTGACTGAAAATGAATCCATTGCAGATTTTGCAAAGCGGGCAAATTTGCCACTGATTATCGTCTCAACGCCGACGCTTGGAACGCTGAACCATACTTTGCTTACAATTATGGCCTGCAAGAAGCTCCGCCTAAAAATTGCTGGAATAATTTTGAACAAGACTTCCAAAAAGCCTGACATGGTCGAACAAAAAACAGCGCCAATTCTTGAAAGGCTCACCAACATCAAAGTATTAGCACAAATTCCTTTCTTAAAACAGGCAAATTATGTTTCTATTGGTAAGCTGGTAGAAGAAAAATTGGACATAGAAATGCTACTGTCCGTGTAAAAGTTTGAGTCCACGATTTCCTTTGCGGACGAGGAAAGCATTGATATCTATAATGATCCTCGAGTATGGAAACAGCCTAGAGCCGACATAATAATTCTTATGATGTGTATCTAATTTCCTCGCTGACACTAACCAAATATTTTCATCATTAGGTTGCATAGATTTAGTGCGTTCTAGCTCTGCAAGCTCCTCATTTTCTCTTATTATCTGAAGGACCAAAGCCTTATCCGGGTCTTTCTTCAGCATTTTCAATGAAGGAACTACTAGATCCAGCTCTATGCCCTTTAGGTTGACTTTTCTCTCAGAGGGAAGCAGAGAAGCAGTCAGCAAGAAATGGAGCAATGCCTCGCACAAATCTGCCAACGACTCCTCACTCATACCACTGCCCATCAGTTTTTTACATTCTTCAAGAATCTCATCACAGCGTTTCTCGGAGATTTCAATCTCGCTGTTAACTTCAATCTTAATTTTTTCTTTGCCAATTTTATCTATTACGGAATATAGAATATCTTTAATGTCAACGCCCACAAAATAGTGCGTACAAGCTAGGTTTATTAAATCTGTCATAGATTATTTTATACATGGCAAGGAGAGTTGCTATAGGGCTCCTCGTAGCGTCGTTGATACTCCTGATAATCTACGGGGCAGATGTTGCAGTTGCATCATCCTCTCCGCAAGGACAGGGTTTCTTGCCCTTTGACGAGGCGATTAGAGGTGGAGCCTTTGGCGGGGGAGCGGTAATAATGTCGATAATTGCGTTCGTAATTGCACGCAAAGACTATGCCCCGATTGTCTCTAGTCTATTGTTTGTAAACGGAGGGCTCATCATTGCAGGAATGATTGCGCTTGTAGCACAAGGCTCTGTTGCCTCCGAGAGTATCTCGGACACATTACGTGCAATTGCCCCCACAATAGCAATGGGGGCACTGTTGATAGGACTAGGTGCTTGGAAGCTTCTGACTGACAGGAAAACACTAACTGCAAGGAGAAAAGAACCGGCACAGAAATGAAATGATATCGTATATTCTATGGTTGACGCGTGAGCAATCTTAAGAAAAGCCTATCGCCAGAAGAGAGGCTGAAGCAGAGAGTGTATGTACAATTACCGTTTTATATAATCTTGTCAAACCTATTTGTGTGATGAAGACAGTAATTCTTGCAGGCGGTTTTGGAAAAAGGCTAAGGCCGCTCACCGACACTCGACCGAAGCCGATGATAGAGGTCCTTAATATTCCAATTATTGAATGGCAGATACGGTGGTTGACGAGATTTGGCATTAACGACTTCATAATATGCGTCGGATACATGAAAGAGATGATAGTTGATCATATAGGCAATGGGGCCAGGTTTGATTCTCGAATCGAATACTCATTTGAGGAAAAGGCTTTGGGAACAGGAGGTGCACTTTTGAATGCTAAAAAACTGCTTTCCAACCAAGGTTCATTTTTCGTATTAAATGGTGATGTTCTTACAGGGCTTGACCCAAACAAGTTGTTAAATATCGCAAATTCAAATGTACTTGCGGTTGTTCCTCTCCGCAGCCCTTTTGGAGTGGTTGAACTTGATGAGAAGTCACAAGTGCAAGGGTTTATCGAAAAGCCGCAAATTTCGGACAAGTGGATTAACGCTGGCTTATATCTCTTGACTGAAGAAGTTTTCAGATATCTACCAGTCGAGGGCAATATCGAGGTTACTGCTCTTCCACAGCTAGCAAAAGAAGGAAGGCTCCATGCTGTCAGATACAGAGATGTTTTTTGGCGTTCGATTGATTCTCATAAGGATATTGAAGAAGCATCCGAAGAGGTCAGGGAAGCAAACCTGTTATGAGTATTGAAGAAAAGATCGGGGTTAGTCTGGGTCCCTTGCTATCCATGGATGAACTTCTTCGATGTGCTAAAATGGCCGATCAGCAACAAAATATAGATTCTTTATGGATTCCTGAATCCTGGGGGCGAGAATCATTTTCAAGTCTAGGAGCCATATCTCAGATCACGAAAAACGTGCGGCTGGGGACATCCATTATTGGTATTTATTCAAGGACGCCAGCAATTACCGCCATGGCTGCTACTACTCTTGACATGCTCTCAGGTAATAGGATAGTCATCGGTCTTGGAGCAAGCACCCCAGCTATTGTAGAGAATTGGCATGGTGTACATTTTGATATGCCCGCCAGAAGAATGAAGGAGTACATGGAATTGGTCAGGCTCATGACTCAAGGCGAAAAGGTAGATTATAGCGGGAAATTCTTTAAGATAAAAAATTTCAAAATGTTGCACCAACCCCAAAGGAAGCATATTCCAATTTTCATGGCTGCTGTCAATAAAAAAATGATATCTATCACATCTGACCTTGCTGACGGTATATTATTGTACCTGAGGCCATTTGAGGAATTGAATAAGATTGCATATGAGTTAAAGCAAGCTACAAAAGGAAAGGCGTTTGAAATTGCCTGTTCTTTTATCTGTGCTGTATCAAACAAAGAGCCACAGAAAGCAAGGGACCGCGCAGCGGTAACTCTTGCATTTTATGTTGCTGTGGGAAAGTACTATAGCAACTTTCTTGCTGAGAATGGCTTTAAGGCCGAAGTTCAGGAGATAATTGAAGAGTATAAAAAATCAGGTGCGGAAACCGCAGCAAAATTTGTCTCTGACAAGATGCTAAACTCCCTTGCAATTTGCGGTAGCAGTGAGGAATGTAGAGAATCTCTTTCAAAATTCGTTTCAACAGGGATTACCCTTCCTATTCTCCAATTTAATCCCGTAGGGGATTCTGAAAGCTCATTCAGGGAGATGCTATCGACTTTCTAAATGAACAGGGTAGCAGTGTCGTCATGGGCAACCACAGCCTTTACGAAGCGTACACATAAGTCTTTATTCGATCTGGCTTGCGAGCCTTCGGTACAGGTAATAAGAGATAGTGGGATGACCACAAACGACATTGATGCTGTATTGTTCTCAAGTTGCGCGGCTGATCAATACAGCTCGGCAATAGTATCTGAGATGCTCGGTATACAACCAAGAATTTCTTATCGCCTCGACAGTCTTTGCAATTCGGGCACCAATGCTGTGGCTTCGGCATTCGCACTAATTGCTTCTGGCTTGTGTCATAATGCACTTGTAGTTGGTGCAGAAAGGATCGACAGTCCTGGTAATAGACTATTGTGGGATGTCACGAGGGGATCCTTTATGTTTCCGGTTCATTGGGCCGCAATTTTTGCAAAGGCTCACATGAAAAAATATGGGACAACGGAGGAAGAGATGGCAATGGTTTCTGTTAAAAACCATAAAAATGCCACCAAAAATCCTTGCGCTTTATTTGGAAGAGAAGTCGAGTTAGAAGAAGTGATGAATTCAAAAATCCTTGCATCTCCTATCAAACTGCTGGATTGCTGCGCCCCATGTGAGGGAGCATCTGCCGTACTGTTGATATCTGAAGAGAGAGCGCGCACCTTGGACCATCCTGTCTTCATAAAGGGGATAGGACAACAAACAACCTCAGCAAGCTTTGCAAATTCCACATCTGACTTAACAACTGTTGAAGCCGCCAAAAAGGCGGCTCAGATAGCCTTTGAAATGTCACACATAAAGCCATCGGAGATAGATATCGCTGAAGTCCACGACGCATTTACGATTCTTGAAATCATAGCCTACGAAGACCTAGGATTTGCAAAGAGAGGGGAAGGGGGGAAATTTGTCAACCAACAAGAAATGATGATAAATCCAAGAGGGGGTATAATTGGATGTGGACATCCTGTTGGTGCAACAGGTGTAGCACAAGTTGCCGAAATCGCATGTCAGCTTGCAGGAAAAGCGGAAGACAGGCAAGTAAAAAACCCTAAAACAGGCCTTGTACACAATTTAGCTGCAGCGGGCTCATCTGCCTCAGTAATTGTTATGGGAGTGTGATGTTATGCAAGAGTTTATTGATAGCTTGAAGAGAGGTGAATTTCGGCTGCCTGTCTGTACTTCATGCGAGGCAAAAGTATGGCCGCCGTCCTATTATTGTCCCGTGTGTCTTTCAAATACTTCGCTTCAGATTATTAATACAGATGGAACCTTACTATATTTCACAATCTCCTACCTAAATGGCATGGAAGGTTGCTATGGTCTCGTGGAAATGGCTGGGATTAAACTGATCGGATCATTTGACACCTTGGAATTAAAAGATGGATTACAGGTCAAGATGGTCAGGTGCGGCGTGAAGCCTGACGGAACCCCATATTATATTTTCGAGCCGATTAAGGGCTGACATTAATATACGATTGTAGATTATCCTCAGATTGGTATAGATATGGGCTACGACAGATTCGTTGACGAACGACTTCTCACTAGCCGCGATGCTCTCAATAAACTTCAGATTAAAATGAAAATACTTCAGATTGACGAAAATGCTCGTGACTTTTCTCAGCGCTTTGGGCACAGGGTGCTCGTTCAGAAGGTGCTTTTGACTATCAAGTACAACGATACTGAAGAAGTCGAAGAGAAAGAGCTCGACGTAGAGGAGATCGAAAAGAGAATAAAAAAGGAAAGGCTCTTTAGTTCATCGAATCGATGGCTTGCTTCAAGTGATATTAAAAATGGCTACATTGTGGCCAGCCGTCACCTCGATTTACTTGCTGATGCGATTGCACTGGATATAATAACGATATAGTATATTTCAAAACTCGATTTTTGAAAGGAAGGCGTCTTTAATTGTCTTCGTCCATGCTTTGTTTTCCAGAGAAGAGAATCCCTTTGCCTAAAAAGTGAGGTTCATTATGACTCAAAATGCAGCAATAATAATAATAATAATAGCGCCGCTCGTCAGACTCGAACTGACGACCCACTGGTTAACAGCCAGTTAAGCTTCGAAGCACAATATCGCGCAGCGAATTTGCTCTACCATGCTGAGCTAGAGCGGCGCAGTATTACAGCAAATCCAAGGACAAAATAAATCTTTGGGCCTTATTGCATACCTTCTTCTTTAGAATATATGTATAGCCCGTCAAGAAAAACACGCTGGTCTTTTCCTTTGATTTTAGTCGATAGTTCAATATTAGCAGCTGTCTGCGAAACATCCTCTAGACTGGGACCTTGAATGAGCACATCCTCTCCGACGACGCTTACTTTGGTAGCATCTCCCATTATTCGAGAAACCCTAGCAGATCTTTCACCAAAGAAATTCTCGACTTGCACTTCCTTCCCCTTTACTTTAACAGAAATTGGAAAATGCGCAAAGATGATCTTGAGTTTATAGGTATAACCCTTCTCAACACCTTTTATCATTCCTTCTATTATGCTGCGTGCAGTATTCGTTACAGCGAGGTCTCGCTTACGAGTTCCATAGGGCTTTATGGTTATCTTATTACCTTGTACAGTGACTGTAGCAGGAAGTTTCGTGAAATCCTTCTTGACAGTTCCAAGCGGTCCCCTGACCTGTACAAAATTTGCTTCCTTTTTTATCGTCACGCTAGCAGGTGCTTCAACTTCTGCCGTTATTTGTTGCTCAGTAGACGTAGCCAACCAAAACCCCTCCAAGGTTCTGCTCCTGTGCCTCATGATGAGACATTATTCCTTTGCTAGTAGACACAAGAAGAACTCCCATTGTGTATGCTGGCAAGAACTGTCTCTCCCAACCAAAGTAGCCATTCTTCTTTACCGAAAAGCGTGGTGTAACGATGCCACACTTGTTTATCTTAGCTAAAAGCTGAATTCTAAACTTGCCTGCTCTACCATCGTCTATTTGCTCAAATTCGCCGATATACCTATGTTTTTGCATTACTCTGAGCACTTCACTTGCGAACTTCGATGCAGGGACTACTATGCACTCTCTTTTTCTCCTGGATTCATTGTTGTAGATGGTTGTAAACAGGTTAGATAGAACATTTAATGCGGGCATTTCCTTGTTATTTCACCTACTCGTACTTCGCAAATCCTATGCTATTTGCAACTTCCCTGAAGCATTGTCTACATAGCATTAAGTTATAAGTGCGGATCAATCCATTATATGAACCACACCTTTTGCACCATCTTCCGCCCTTCCCATGAGCAAGCTTCTTTCTGCCAGTAATTTCATATTCTCTTGGCTTTGGCATGTCCTTATTCGACTCCCACTCCGTATTGCTGCTTAAAAAATTCAATTGCCTCTTCACGATTAATCCTGTGTGTCTTGCCTATCTTGGCACTATTTCTGCTCTTCTTAGCAATCCTATATCCGGGCCTGGTAAGCGCAATGTTCACGTCCATGCCAAAGATACCGATCTCAGGATTGTATTTTGTACCAGGGATATCAATGTGCTCATGTATTCCAACAGAGATATTACCATAACTATCAAAAGAGGAAAATTTGAGTACGTTCCTCTTCGCTGCTATAATCCGCTTTAGAAAATCAATTGCTGGCTCTCGTCGCAAGGTCACAATCACCCCTATTGGCTCACCCTTGTGAATACCGAAATCCCTCACAGTTTTTTTTGCTCCACGCACTGCAGGCTGTTGACCTGTTAGCTCTTTTAGAGCATTCCTTGCTTTGTCTATCGGCTCACCAGATCTTCCAACTCCAATGTTAATCACGACTTTGTCTACCCTTATCCTTTTCATTTCGTTTTGCTGATGTATTTGTTGCTGGCTCAAATTAACTCACCTTAATCAAAGGTCTGTCGCTTCCAACAGCCATTACCATTTCAACAGGCAACTCCACTGATTTATCTCCAAATGAAACAAGCGCTCGCTTGGGAAGAGAAAATACGCCATCCTGAATGTCTTCGATTCTGCCCAGTCCTCCAGCATTTTCACCCGTGATTATCAAAGCAGTTGAGCCTTTAACAAAAGGAATATGGTTCATTATACTGACCGAGGGCAGGCTAATAACACAGCTGTCGCCAACCTTTAGATTTTGATCGCTTATGAGCGTCTTGCTATCATGGAAGCCGTATTGAATCTTATTTCCTGTGATGATATTCTTGCTTGTAATCCTTGCGAGTTTTAATCCTTTTTCTGCCTCATCAATAGTAATGGGAGACAATAGCACTGAGTTCTTTGGAACCATCCTGAATGCTTGGCCCATTGCTAGTTCCACTACGTCCATTAAGCCAATAGCGAAGTTGTGATCGCGCCTTTCTAGCCCATCGACTTTGACCTTTCCTGCCTTCAATATTCTTTCTGCTTCATATCCTGTGTTCGCAACATTGAGTACGTCGCGCAGGACCATACCAAGTGGATAGGATCTCTTCCCTGGATGTGGTCCTGGGTTGACTCGCATAACAAACTGCCCCTCCTTCCTCTTAATGGCCCAGAACGGAGGTGCTAATTGTCTTTTTATTCTAGTATCACGGCCCTTCTTACCCATTATTCTTTATCCTCCTCTTTTTTCTCCTCTTTTATTCCCTTTTTGTCTGCAGGAGTTGACTTCTCCTTAGGTGCTCCCTGTAGTTTCCTTGACCTATAGTCATCATCAAGATTGAGAGAAATGACCATCACATTAGAAGAATGAATTCGGACCTTTACTTGACCTCCTCGAATCTTCTCCCTTTGGATACCTTCAATATGAAATGTAGTCTGCTCGGTGTTTACTTTTTCTACTCTACCCTCTACTCCTTTGTATTCCCCTCTCATTACCCTAACGGAGTCACCTCTGATTACACGTATATTTTTCCTGCCATATTGTTTGCGAAGAGAGTCCTCCAGCACAGCTCCAACCAGTTTATCTCGCCTGTGCTTCGGAAGATGAATGAGTTTTGGATTAATGCCTCTCATAAATTTTCCCCTACACTATCATCCCAGCCAAGTTGGCTATCCTTGGCCACTTTTCCGCGGCCTCTGAGGCTACAGGTCCTTTAATGTCTGTTCCTTTGATTTCTCCTTCCTGTGTTACTAAAACTGCAGCATTATCCTCAAACGATACACGTACACCATTAAGCCTTCTAATCGGATACTTCTGACGGACTATGACTGCACCGTATATTTGTTTTCGCAGTTCGGCTGGGCCTTTTTTGACGGTTACGGTGACAAAGTCTCCAACTGCTGCTGCTGGCTGCCGAGAGTGCCTTCCCTTATAGCGTGTCACCTGTGCTATGCGCAAGATTTTTGCGCCCGTATTATCAGTACATACCAGGCTCGCTGTAACAGGAATGGCTCTTGTGATATAGGGACGGAACTCTTCAACTCCCTTTGCGGAAACTGCTCTGGACTTAGTTCCTGACGCCATCCTTTGTATTCACCTCTATGACCACAAATGAAACAGTCTTAGCGAGTCGTCTACATTCAGCAATTCGTACTTCCTCACCCTCTCTGACTTCTAGGCATGAAGGAAGATAGGCATGCACGTTTGATTTGCTCCTCTGATAGCGTTTGTACTTTGAGACGCCTCTAGGATATTCTCTTGATACTACGACCATCTTTGGTGCCTTTGCACTTGATACGGTGCCTACCAACAACTTGCCCCTTACAGGCAAAGTACCATGAAATGGACAGAACTCATCTTCGCATGCCTTCCGAGGGGAAGCTACTGTAACACCTATGTTTCTAACCATAATCTGTCATATCACCCATTGTTTAATCGTGAAATACGATCCTCAGGTCTTCCTATCAATGCAGAACCACTTATAAAGCAAGCGCAGGAAGATGTTTGAATTTCAACTTTCTTTGCTACACTTTTTGCTATCTGCCTTATGATCGAACCTTTCCTAATAAATAATGTATTCTTGGTTTCAAACACAACGGTGCCTGCAATGCCCTGTAAAGTTGAATCCGGGGATTCAAGTACTTTTGCTTGAAGGCCAATAAGGCCTTTAGAGAGAGCATTATCACAATTTACTGTCATTTCTGACCTTTTCTCTCATTCATTATCGTCATCATGCGGGCAATATCTCGACGGAGCCATCTAATACTACCTGTCTGTTTCTTCAATGTACCCTTTGACTTTTCAAGCTGAAGTTTTCCAAGATCGGTTTTGAGCTCCGCTAACTTGTCACTCAAGTCCTGATTGTTCATCTCTCGTAACGTCTTCATTTTAAGTCTGGGCATTTTGTTTAACTCCTTTTTCTTCTTCTATTTTGGTGCTGTCTTCATTTTTAGAGGATTGTCCCGTTTCAAGACCAGGCTCAGTGGCAGTTGTTTCCGCTGAAGTCTGCACATCTGCATTTCCATTCTTGAGTTCGAATTCTTGAGGTAATGCTTCTTTAGAAGCAATTCTCAATTGGATCCCCATAAGGCCCATCTTGGTTAGGACGTGAGAAATCCCTGTCTTAACTATTTTATCTGAAACCTCGCCACTTTTAGGCACTACGCCTATCGTATGTTTCTCAAAGTGAGCGCGCTCAGTTCTAAGCTTGCCTGAAATGGTTACTTCAACGCCAAGTGCGCCGGCGCCCATTATTGTATTGAGCGACCACATTGCTGCCCTCCTAAAAGCGGTTCCACGCTCAATTAGCTGAGCTATTCTGTTGCACATTATTTGCGGGTTCAGCTCAGGATTTGGAATTTCAAGAACTGAAATCTGAGGGTTTTGCAACTCGAACTTTTGTTCGATTTTGGTCATGAGATCTTTGATACCAACCCCTTTCCTGCCAATGGCAAGTCCAGGCCGGGTAACGTAAACAGTTATCCTTGCCCCTACAGGGGTCTTTTGCACTTCGAGACCGCCATACCCAGCATCCTTAAGTGCATCAGCCAAAAATTCATTCAATTCCATGTTGCGAAAGTTATTCTTAATTACGTTCTTGACTGCGCTCATTGACTATCGCTAGCCTCCTGTGCAATGATCTCTACATGAACCAATGTGTCAAATTTTGGGCTCGATCTGCCCATCGCTCGTGGTTGGAACCGCTTCAGTTTTGTGCCTTTGTGGACAGCTGCTCCCACAATTCGCAACCTGTCAAGATCCATGCCCTTGTATTCTGCGTTAGATTCAAGGTTGTCTAAAATTCTAAGGAACTCAGACGCTGCCTTTTTAGGGAATCTGCCCGCAAAAAAACCGTCGCGGATGTTTGATCTGTGTGCTACCTCGTTATTATAACGCCTGTACGGTATGGCCTCTTTGCGGGCAATAACATTCTCAAGTAATTCCCGTGCCTTTTCAATTGACCTGCCTTTAATTGCAACGGCTATCTCTCGGGCATGCTTATGAGATATGTCTTTTTCGCGTATCGAAGCACGCACGTGTTTTGTTTTATCATAATTTTGAAAAGCATAACCAAATTGTGGCATAGTGATCACTTTAGTGGAACATAAAGGCTGGATCTGGATGCGCCTACTCCTGGTGTGCCATGCTGTACACGTTTATTTGTAATCGCATACTCTCCAAGATAATGTCCAATCATTTCTGGCTTGAGGTTAACCTGTACAAAATCCTTACCATTATGAACATAAACAGTCAGACCAACCATGTCTGGAAGAATAATCATATCACGTGTATGTGTCCTCAACTGACCCTTGAGCTTGCCGTCTCTAGCCAGTTTCAGCTTTTCTCTGAGCTTTCTCTTATCGTCATTCATGTAAGAACTAACGCGCTTATCAAGCGATCTGCGCTGTCTTGAATTGAGAAGTGGGAGAAGATTCTCTATCGAGAGCGATTGCAACTGTTCAGGGCTGTAACCCTTAAACTTAAACTCGCGTACCAATTAGATCACTCAATATTTTGGCTTTTAGGCCACTTTTAAATCTAACGAGAATAAAAAAATTCTTCTACACCAAAGCCAGCTTTGTTGCGAGATCTCTCGCTCCATCTGCAGTTTTGAACTTGACGAACGCCTTCTTGCCTCGAATTGTTCGCGTAGTGTTGACCTCCTCGATGTCTGCTTCATAGAGGATGCTAATGGCATCGATAATCTGCTTCTTGGTAGCCTTCTCGGTTACAATGAACGCAAGTTTGTTCTCTTTTTCTATTTGGTTGAATGTCTTCTCTGTTACATAAGGCGCAATTATCATAGTTGCTGCTTGCTCTGAGGTCATAGTGTTGTTTTGTTCAGATGCAGCTGGTTGTTTTCGTTGTCCTGCAGATGGTGACTTTATCGCTTTTTCATTGCTCACTTTCTGATGACCTCCAATACCTTGTGCATAGGTGCCTGCAGGTTTTTCATATGTTCAATTGCCCCTTGTGAGAAAACTGTTAACCTTATTGGCTTTGAACCGGGCGCCAGATCAAGAATACTTACATCCTTGGCATGTTTGATGTCAACTCCTGGTATTGATCGAGTGAGTGACACAAGCTTGGAGTCATTTCCGACTATAATGAGAGCACTTGTTCCCGAGCGACTTGATCTTCCTCTTCGCCTCGCAGTTCCCGACCTTGCCTTTCGCACCAAGCTTGCTCGAGCAATGTCGTCTCCGAGCCCAATACGTGTCAGGACATCTTTTAGGTCTTTAGTTCTCGTTATTGATTCAATGTCATTTGAAACAACAAGAGGAAGATTGACATTGTTACCAATCTTGTGGCCGCGACGCTGTACCAGTTCTTTTCTGGAAGTGACAGCTATTGCAGAGCAAA
Organism: Nitrososphaera sp.; assembly: GCA_036741615.1. Taxonomy (GTDB): domain Archaea; phylum Thermoproteota; class Nitrososphaeria; order Nitrososphaerales; family Nitrososphaeraceae; genus Nitrososphaera. The sequence goes on along the minus strand of DAINRW010000002.1, from coordinate 20,740 downwards.
GCCCCAATTGTTTTTCCTTATGATTAATTTTCTTGTAAATAATTTTCCAGGACTCTGGAGGGTGGGCAACACGCCCGTGTCTTACGCCAGCTACACCAGCAGCCTGGCCTGCTCTAGGAAAGCCTTCTCCTCGAGCCCTTGCAAGTCTGGCAATTCCAAGCCCTGTATTGCGAGACTCTGCACTAACCATTTCACCGGCAGCTGGATAACGACCCTGTCTTTGATATGAATGTGAAAGGACGTTGACATACACTTTATGAATCACTTCGGGTCGATAGGGCGTGTCAAAAACTGCAGGTAATTCTATCTCAGCAGAGTCTTTTCCATCCGATCCGATAACTTTTGTTTTCACTTGACGATTACCTCCAGGACCCTTGGCTCAAGCACTTTCTTAGAAACGCTCCGTATTGGCTGCCTCATCTTCAGCAACCGTTTAGGAACACCAGGGACTGAGCCTCTGACCACAATATAATCGCCTCTGACCAGCCCAAAATGTTTAAACCCGCCCGCTGGATTTATTGAGTTCTGACCGTCCTTGTCGGTGTTTGAAATTATCAATATGCGTTTGTTGTATTCGGTTCTTTGATGGAATCCCCGCTGTCCTTGCCTCGCAACTGTATACATGACGACTGCAGGTGAAATTGGACCCAGTGTACCAACGGCGCGAACACTCTTTCTGGATTTGTGTTGCTTTCTCTTAACACCAAACCTAGTGATAGGACCTTCTATTCCTTTGCCACGGGTAATACCGAAAACATCGATATTCTGTCCGACTTGGAAAGCATCAGTTATTTTTATTTCTCTTCCCAGAATACTCTTTACATAGTCGTATTGTGACTTGGCGTCTTTGCCGGAAACAGCTATTTCGAAAACAAATGGTACCTTCTGTGCAAGGCCTATTGAATGGGGAGATATAGCAACGATCGCAACTATATCGCTTGCGCCATCGAGTATTGATTCTGCTTTTGAAAATGCCTCATCCTTACTCTTCGCATCAAATTTGCGCGTTAGCTCTTTTGGCAAATCCTTTGCATATATGTCAAACATAGCATGTTGACCATAAAGATCGTGTTTGTAGCCTCGAATACCTATAATTCTGATGGGCGGCGTTACAATTACCGTTGCAGCATTCAACAGCTGCTTGCCAAAGTTTGGGGTCTTCTCTCTATCGTCAACTGTTAAGATATTAATCCCGCCTGCCTTAAAACCTGCAAAACCTAAAAGAGAACTCTTTTCTGCTGCAAGCTGAGGCCAAGTTCTCACCCTAGCTTCCAGGCTCTTAGCTCTGGCTCTCGGTCTAAAAGCAATGCTGCCTCTTCTTGGCGCACTATACTTGCGATGACCCATAGATAGTGCACCACATCGCCTCACCCTTTAATAAGTTATTTGACCTCTAGTGTAAGTTCATAATTGATATGGATAGATCGTGCGCGTAAATTGCAGGAGAGATATCTCAAGGTTGTAGCTGCTGAGTGTAATGACTGGTTGCTGAGCCCATCACGGGGTATAAAATTGTACAAATCCACTATACTGATGGCGGAATTCTTCGATCCCACGAAGTTTTTTACGGCTTATGGTCTAAAGTCTTGTGCAGACTAAGTTCATTATCAGACTTGAAGAACTTGCCGCACGTATTACATACGAAGGTCTGGGCTATCCTTACACGGGGATTAACTTTGTCACCGCTGTCAGTTGTTGGACCAATACTTGATGCTGACATTTTTCTTAGTAGCTCATTTTGGAGCAATATGGGATTTATGCGTTACAAAGACGGATAGCAATATAGCATCGCTTAAGGTTGTTCAAACGCCATGAACGATGACCAGGTCGAAGTCATGATCGATCATTTATCCCAAACCTAAATTTGCTAAATGACCTGTTTGTCTTTATTCAGCTATCTAGTCGCATAGCATTACTCTCTAGCCAGCTGTTGTTGAAAACTGATTAATTGTATAGTGGCCAATAGGCAATTTATTCAAACCATTCTTGGATTTTCGCTGCATCCTCACAGCTAGACAATATGAAAACCCATTCATGCCCTCCAGTATATTTTAATCGTTTTTGCTTGATCTGTTCGCTGTAGACAATGAATCAAAAGTTCACCTAGACAAGAGTCATTTGCAGTATACATCACGATGAGGCTCATCCTTTGGTCTATTTCTATTGATGCCATATGTTTAACTTGAAGTTACTATTGATCCGAGCTTCTGCAGACGTAACTATGCGCTCGTGTTGTCACCAGGATTCACTTGTGCCTGCCTGAATCGTAGAGTAATTGTAAACTGTTATTTAATATAGCCAGAGTCCCAAGTACTGCTTCTTCTAGTCTTACAGTTTCAGTGCCTTGATTTGGAAACATGTTGACAACATGCAGATAGGGCTTAATGCTGGCACCCTCTTTAGCTATGATGTCATGTACACCATGTTTTGGCGCTCCAAATACAACTAAAATATTACGGACATTTTTTGCTTGTTCAACAAGCGCAGCCTCGCTATTTTTGAAGTACCGGCCCTTCCTTGATGTAATTATTATTTGTGTTTTTTCGACGCTTGTGAGAAGCTTCGAAAGTGAAGGAACCTCTTTTACTTCATAACCCCAATAGTAAGAAATGTCTTCAGCTGTAGCCTGAACCGCCTTGAGATTTGGATAGGAGGAGATAAATCTCACATTTACTTTTTTGCCCTCTGTGCCCTCTCCTTCAAAAGGCACAAGAGATCCTAGGCCTACCTCGGCGAATAGATGGCCCTTGACTTTGACAACAACGCCTGTTCTGACATCTCCTGGTCTCACTTTTTTAATGTCTTCGACCACCGTGTGATGAGGTGCTTTAATTGGGTGGAGAATACCTGCGTATTGGAGTTGATGCATCATAGGAAATAACATTTTTCGAAGATATTGGGGAGTATCTAGATACAGCAGTATTGTCCTAAGCAATTCCAGGTCATCTTTTTCAAAGTGAGACAAAGAATCATGATAAACGTATATCCTCTTGACTCTAAATATCGAGCAGGCTCTAGCGAACTGTGCTATTTTTATGCTTTTGTCCCGCTTAGTTTGCTCATCTGAAAGTGATGAGTCTGGTATCGTAATCCAGAGATCAGGCATTACTGCCTTATCAGCTCTTCGACTGCACCTTCCAAATAGCCATCTGATCCGAAGTAAGTTCCTCTCAAAATACCTGTTCTGTCAATAAGGATGACAGATGGAGTACCACGTAATGCATATTCCTCAAAAGTCTTAGCAGAATACTGTTTTGAATGTAGATATTGTTTAACTCGCTCAATCAATATCTGTCTGTCTTTTTCGGGGTATGACCTGAAGGTCGGGATATTAGCTTCAATAAAGTCCATAATCTTGCTCTCAGTGAGAATGCCTGAATGTTTGACAAGCATATCCATAGCAACAGGAAAAGGTATCTTGTAAGGCAGTTTATTTTGATCTTTGAGCTGACCAGTGCTACTAAATGCACGATATGTCTCTCCTATAACCTCGCCCGTACTTAGCAGCTTTTGAAGGTTCTCAAGGTTATTCTTGTCAAAGTCCTCAAAGGCAGTTGCAAGACCCAGAACGGTAAGACCTTTATCTTTGTATTTTCTGTAAATGTCAATTGTTTCAGGGATGCTGTAAAGGAAGCAGCCTGGACAATTAACTTGGAATACTTCAACTAGCACTACGTTGCCCTTCTCGTTATTGATATTCGTCGGTTTTCCTTGTACCCAGGTTGTAACCTGCAGGTTTGGAGCTTTAGCGCCTATTGTCGTAACCATTGTTAATCTAATTTAAGTAAACCGTATGAATTGACCTTGTTATTATACCTAAGCACCGCGTTTTGATGCCCTATCCCTGGCCGTATCTGCATATCTCTGAATTTCTTCATCCTCTGCTTTGCGCAATGTCTTGGCCTTATTGTCAATTATTGCCATTTTCAAGTGGCGGGTACCTGTTTTTTCCTCGCTCACAAGATATATTGATTCGATTGCAAGGGCTGCTCCCTCTTCAAGGCCAATGTCTGGCTTGTAGCTCTTTTCTAGAAATTCAGTCACTTGATCGCTTCCTGCGCCAATCGCTACAGCATCATAGCCAATGTACGTGCCGCTTGGGTCTGTCAGATAGAGAGCAGAACCATTCTTATCTACACCTGCAAGTATCAAAGCAACTCCGAACGGTCGAACACCCGCATACTGTGTAAATTGTTGGGCCATATCTGCTAGGTTCTTGGCTACTCCTTCGACATCTACAGGCTCGTCATATATCAGCCTGTTACTCTGTGCAAAGAACCTCGCATGGTCCACTTGCGTTCGTGCGTCAGGAATGTATCCTGCTGCGGCAACGCCTATGTGATCATCTACTTGAAAGATTTTTTGAGTGACATTTGATATTTGGAGCTTTCTTGTCTTCTCTTCTACAGCAAGAATTACTCCGTCCGTACTTTTTACGCCTATCGCTAGTGTTCCGCGTCTGACTGTTTCAATAGCATATTCTACTTGGTAAAGTCTTCCGTCTGGAGAAAATACTGTAATGGCTCGGTCATAGCCCGCTGCTGCTGGTAACAATTCGATCTAATTTTTTTGTAATGTTCCATTTAAGCCTACCTATGAGAGAGACGCCTAAAGCAAATGCAATCGTGCATGATTTTAATAACCTGTCAGAAAAAGTAAGTCAAGTGGTTCAAGATGAGGTGGTGTTTTATGGCCACCCAAATATTCAATCGCTTCATTCAAAGAGTATCGAGATAACCAAAGATGGTTATTTGACGCCCAGGGGTGACTGCATAATAGGGATAAAAGCAAACAAGGCCTGCGCCGATTTAGAGGAATCAATCAGGCGTGGACTAAAATCAAGCTCGGTTGTAGTCAAAATAGAAGTAATGGTTGGAGAAGAATCATTCGTTATAAAAGGCAGAGGTGATGAGCGACTTACGATGCTAAATTCCCACGATATAGTCATAAGGAGGACGAAATTCGTGTGCCCTAGGACGATGTCTGTTTTATGCGATAAGGCGTCTTCTGATGTGCCAAGGGAACTTATAAGATTGCTACAGCATCAAGAACAAAAAGGAATATTTAGGATTACGCTCGAATAGTTACTTTTCGGGGTGATTTTTTGCTGCAAACATCACTTTGTATTCTTTATTCTGCAGCGTTCTAGCTAAAGCTCTATTTAGTACTTCGAGGGCGACATATTCCTTGTAATGGTCGCTCTTGCAAATGTTGCAGGTATGTTTTCCAGCCATGTGCACAACGAACCTTTCGTCTTCTATCACATTCATTAAAACCTTTGACAACCTCACACTAGTATCTTCGATCAGCTTTGAGTGCATTTCGAACGTTGAAACATTATAGCTGTAGGCACGCAAAGTTGGCATGTAATATTTTTTGACAGCACCTCTTGCTTCTTCAATCTTGCTCACTTCAATCAGACCTGCATTCTTCAAACTATCAAGATGATGCCTGATAGTTGTTGTCGCTTTCCGAAGGCCTGAGCGTCTAAGCATCCTAGATATCTCCTCTGTAGTCATCTGCCTATGAGATAGTATCTCAAGGATTTTTATCCTGATGGGGTCATTTAGCGCTTGAGCAGATTGATATCCTAATGTGGTTACTCCTCTTATCTTGACCTCATTCTGAAAAAGTGTTCCCGCCATGCAGTTATCAAAAGGGGATGTAACATAAGTAAAAATAATGTTATTATTTTCTTTTGTCTTAATTGTTAAATATCTTTACGATTATCATTATATTATAGTGAATGTCGATGCTTTGTTTAATTTAGGGCGCTAGTCTTTTGATTATAGTATTGTTATCAATATCATGATAATAGTCTAATGGATATCACCGTCATAATTGTAACATATGACCATTTAGCTTGATTTGGCCTGTCAGGTATACTTTCACAGCTTGCGCTTCGCATGAACGGCTGGAAATCGTGCTAAATTCGCGCTACAATTGAGCTACAACCTGCGGCCAGTTATCGTTTCATAAGCATAGATATAACGTCTACTTAGTTCTTCTGCCAGAGAAGGGATGATCTGTGGCGGTTGTGGTTTTTTTCCTTCCCGAGCAAATCTCTCAATTGTATCTTTAAAGCCAGTTTCGATAAGCCAATCTCGCAGTAACTGCTTGTCGTAGCTTTCTTGATTCTTTCCTGGCTGATAGGAGCTCTTGAGCCATAGACGATATTCATCTGGTCCAAGTGAGTCTCCAAGGATCAGGCTGCCTTTTTCATCTATGCCGAATTCAAACTTTACGTCGGCGAGGATAAATCCTGCTTTGTTGACGATCTCGCTCATTTTCTTGTAAAGAGATATTGAGGTGGTTTTAAGCAAATCATAATGACCATCAGACAATATTCCTAATGAAATTACTGCTTGACGATCGATAGGTTGGTCATGCTCTTCCGATTTCGTTGTTGGATCAAATATCGGCTCAGGGAGTTTCATTCCCAAAATGGGCTTAAAGTCAGAAGGTAGCTCCTCATGCAAGCGTTGCTTATTACGTTGAACAAAGCTGCCGTAATAGTACCCTCTTACCACACATTCAAGAGGTATCATCTGCAATTTTTTGACCTCCATTTTGTCCTCTGCCACTACTCTCACCATATGGTGCGGAGTACCTAGCGCATCGAACCAAAACTCGGCAAATTTGCATAAAATTTCACCTTTTCTTGCAACAGGTGTCGCCATAATGACATCAAAAGCAGAGACGCGATTGGAGAAATGGAATAGAATATTGCCGTTGTCAAGCTCGTATAGATCCTTGACCTTTCCACTCCGAATCAGCCTCATAATTGAATTGGCTAGATTTGGTTATAATATAAAGTGTATCTATAGTGGCTGAAAGACATTTAACGGTGCTGCTGGACAGTATGTCTTAACATAACATGGTCAACAGCGACCTTCTTGCCGTAGATAGACCAATACGTGTTGGCATCATAGGCGGAGGTCAGCTTGGAAAGATGATTGCCCATGAAGCCAAGAGGATGGCACTTGGGGTTATTATCCTCGATCCGACAAGAGAGTGCCCTGCCTCAAGCATTGCAGATGACCAAATTGTGGCTGATTTCAAAGATGAGGATGCGATAATGAGATTAGCTGCAGAAAGCGATGTGCTAACCTATGAGATAGAGCTTGCAAATTCTGTTGCTTTAAAGTCTCTTGAACTAAAACGATATCCGGTCCGCCCTGCCCCGGAAACGCTTCACATTATTCAGAATAAATTTAGACAGAAGTCCTTTCTAAGGAACCATAAGATTGACGTTGCAGATTTCGAGATGGTGACATCAGAGCATCAACTGTACGAATTATGCGAGAATTTTGGCTTTCCGGTCATGCTCAAGGCATGTGAAAACTCGTATGATGGCCGCGGCAATATCCTAGTTAGCTACCCTGACCAGGTTCCGAACGCCTTCAGATATTTTTCTGACAACCAGATCATGGTAGAAAAGTTTGTCCCTTTTACAAAAGAGATATCGATAATGGTCGCCAGAAACCCTAGCGGCGAGATCGCTTCATTTCCGGTTGCAGAAAATGTTCACAAAAATAGCATTTTGGACACATCTATAGTGCCAGCAGGGATCAACCATGAGATAGAGCAAAAGGCAAAAAGGATGGCAGAGATGACCATGCAGGTACTGAAAGGGGCAGGAATATTTGGAATAGAGATGTTCGTTACAAAAAATGGAGACGTTTTAATAAATGAGATTGCGCCTAGACCTCACAATTCTGGACACTATACTAATGAAGCCTGCTCCGTATCCCAGTTTGAGCAACATCTGAGGGCGGTACTTGATTTGCCATTAGTCGAACCTGAGCTACTTTGTCCAGCGGTCATGGTCAACATACTTGGAAATGAACATCTGAATGGCCCTTATGTCATCAACGGCCTGAAACAAGCTTTGAGAATTCCTGGTGTTAAGCTGTACGTTTACGGCAAGATGACGTCTAAACCCGGACGCAAATTAGGTCATATTACGGCCACAGGCAGCACGGTAGAGGAAGCCCTTATGCGCGCCACAAAGGCTAGAACGGGGATTGAGCTAACCGCAAAAATAACTAGGGAAAGTTCAGAATGAATAACCCTATTGTCGGTATCATAATGGGAAGTGATTCTGATCTTCCAATAATGAATGAAGCCAAGGAAATCTTGGATTCATTTGGAGTTGTTAACGAAATTACAATCGTATCTGCACACCGGACTACAAGGAGGATGGTTCAATATGCCACGAATGCTAAGAAAAGAGGATTTGAGGTAATCATCGCAGGCGCAGGAGGAGCAGCCCATCTTCCAGGCATGGTAGCTTCGCTAACTGCCGTGCCCGTAATCGGTGTCCCCATCAAGACAAAGACCCTAGAGGGGCTTGACTCGCTTCTTTCAGTCGCTCAGATGCCCCCAGGGGTGCCTGTTGCCACTGTGGCAATCAATGGAGCAAAGAACGCAGGTCTTCTTGCCTGTCAAATATTAGGAACTAAATACTCTGATATTAGAACAAAAATAGAAAAATACAAGTATGAGTTGGAGCAGAATGTGCTAAAAAAGGCAAGAAAGCTTGAAAAATCTGGGGTCGAACGCTATCTGAGAGGATTATAGAAAAAATTTATTTGTAGCTGGTCAATTTTATGCGATTTGTGGAACACAAAAGTACTCATTCTGCTCATACTGGATCAAATAAAAGAGAAGAACATGACCACAAAGACGTCGATCCCATCATAATCAAGAAACTATCTGCACATGAAAAGATGGCCGAAGAGATAAAGAAAAGCCAAATCGAATGTGACGCACTTGAGCTTGGCTCGCACCGTCTTGAACGCAAGCAATATTTTAGCCAGGCCTTCTCAATGTCTCCCAAGTTTGTCACGAACAAAGGCCTAGTGAAGATTAAAGGCCGAAATATTGACTATGTACAGTTGCTGCAGAGGAATTAGATCATGCATAATATAGACCCAGTTCCGTTGCCCTATGGTCCATTACAATATTACCAAATCCACTATATAGTAGACATTAAAAGCAGCGATAATGACAAATTTTTGGCACGATGTAGGCCTATATCAAAGGGTCATTTCCAGAGCAAGCGCATAATTGGTGTCAAGTGGACAGGAGATGACAATTTTGCTAAGATTCTGCAGTCGGACACTGGCCTTACAAATATGCTAAAGGAAGTGATGATTAATGTACGAGAGATAACCATAGATCCACAAGACGACCATATCAGGATTTATAGCAGGTGGGTTCACGAGGAAAATCTTGCATTTGATCCGATTATGCTCGAAATTGCAGATAGGATTGCGCTCCACATTAAGAAAATGGTCCATAACCGCAATTAGATTTTAATCGTACTATTTTCTTTGAAGGTGAATAACTTCCCACAAGGAATCAAGTTAACTTTAATAGTAATAGATCAGTGGCAATTTTGTGGAAAAGCAAGTATCTTCCAACTCTCGCTTAAGATTTAAAGATAGGACCGTAGTTATTACTGGCAGCGGAACTGGTATAGGACAGGCAATCGCCAGGAAGTTTGCCGAAAATGGCGCCAATATTATCATAATGGGGAGGAGGAAGGAACCTCTGGATCAAACTGCGGGCATTTTGGAGCAGATAATTTCTTCTTCGGGTTCTACTGGCAGGTTAGGCGTTTTCCCAGGAGTAGATGTTGCAGATGAGTCTGGGATTAATTCTATGTTCGAAAGTATCCGAAAGCAGTTTGGAGGGGTCGATATTATAGTGAACAATGCGGGTGTCTCGGGGCCGGTCAAGACGTTTACCAGTGCAAGCGTAAAGGAGTTCCGTGAGGCGGTGGCCATCCATCTTACAGGCACCTACTGGACCTCGGTAAGTGCTCTAAGTGCGATGAAAAGAGGCTCCAAGATAATCACAATTGCAACTTTTTTCACGGAGGAAAATCGATATGAGCAGAGGCCATATAGATTTAGGACACCATACACCGCTGCACAGGGCGCCAAGAACCGTCTCGCAGAAGCACTAGCATGGGAGCTTGTGGAACGCGATATCCGATCGATTGCAACAAACCCTGGACCTGTCCACTCGGATAGAATTTACAAGACCGTATATCCAAAAGCTGCCGCTGAATTTCTGCGCATCGGAGGCTACCAGGGACTCAGCTCCCTTGAGATCGAGAAGATTACCACGGACGCGCTTCCTCTACTGGGTGAACCGGCAGATGTGGTAGCAAAAGGTGTCTCGCGTGTTGCCGCAGACATTTGTGAATCTCGTGGCCAGACCGTAACGGAGGAAAATATCAACAAGTTGTCAGAGACCGTAACAGGCGCTCTTGCGAAGATGCAGGAGATAGCCGAAAAAATACAGAGCAATACCAGCAAGATGATAGTAGACGGGGAATTCCTAAAACAAGAAGATGTAGCTGAAATGGTAATAAATTTGTGCGATGACAATATTAGCAAGTTAATAAACGGCAGGGTTATTCCAAATGACCGCGTGTTCTATCCAGTCAAACCAATAGTTGGGACTGGAGTTGACGCTCTAACCCAACCCGCTTTCAAAGGAAAAGCTATAGTCATTACGACCAGCTCATCGGCTAAGAAGGACATAGATAGAGTGAAAGGCGTTGCCAAACTCGCACGTGAAGCTGGAGCAAAGGATGTAATTGTTCTAGCACACAACCAGCAAGACCTGACCGAATATGGTGAATTTCATAACCATTCGGTTGATATGCTAGATGAAAACAGCGTTCATCGAATATTTAGTGCTGCAAAGAATAGGTCGGGCAGAATTGATTCAATCATCCACTTCACAGGAGAATATGATTATAATGTGCCTCTGAGCTCGCTTTCAAGAGGACAATGGGATGCATTGGTTGATAACTTCATTTACATTCCAGGATTGATAACAAAAGAAGGTGTGAATGCTATGTCCCCCGAGGGTGCAGCCCAAGATCCTGCAAAATTCAAGGATTCTAAAGGCGCAATTGTTATCGTCGGTCCTGACGCACCCATTGGCAAAAAGATATCTGGATTATTGAGAGCTAGGGCAGATGTATTCCGTGGAGCACTACGGCCTTACACCGCCACTGTAAATCAAGAACTAAGCGACGTACTTGGTTCAAATATAAGGCTGTATTTGTTGCTCGCAGGAAACAGCGAAGGCTTAGAACCAGATAATAGTAAATTATGCAGTGCCGCATTGAACCTGGTGTCAGGCGCAGCCCTCAAGAGAAACGAGGCCATATTCTATATTGACGAAGCAAGGAAATAATGTCAATTAAACAATTGAAAAATTGGGTATTTCTACTTGCAGCGTAGATAACTGCTAAAATAGCAATATGTCTCATATCTCGTTCAATATCTCAAATTAAGCCCATCTAAAATGAATACAATTGCTACCGCCATCAACACAACTGCCAATAATCGTTGCAATAGCACATCCTTAGTGATACGCGATAATCTCGCTCCTATCTGAGCACCAACGAAAGCACCTGCGGATAATACGACTGCATGAAGGTAATCAGGATGCCCCAAAGCCGAATGCGTGAAAACTCCAGCAATAGCTGTCATCATTAACGTTAACTGTGATGTTGGAGCCGCTTTGTGCATCGTCAATCCAAGCACAAGCAACATAGCAGGTACAAATATGATCCCACCTCCCACACCAAAGAGACTTGAGATTATCCCAGCGCCAAATGAAGCAGCAAACACTGCAATCTGTAAAATCAGCGAACGCCTTTTGACATGGCGATCTTTGAGTACAGAGTTCCTGTATAAAATGTAAAGGCCTGTAAGTATTAACAAAATTCCAAAATACAATTTGAATGTGTTCTCAGCTAGATATTCTGAGAGTACAGCGCCAAGAATCCCACCGGGTATTGCGCATGCGGCGATCTCTAGGCCAAGGCCGTAGTTAATCCTTTTCTGTCTAGAGTACTCTATAGTCGATGAGATGCTTGTTGACATCACAGCAATAAGACTTGTGCTTGCGGCTTGTGTGGGTGGCACATTCAACAATGTAAGGGCGGGAACCATAATAATACCACCTCCTATTCCAAGCAATGAGCCCAAGGTTCCGGCGCCAAGCCCGACAACGAGCAAAAATGTCAGCATTGCAATATTGTCTAGCAAGTCTCTCGTATCCCTTGTAATGTTCAAAAGCTGGCGGGGTAAAAACCGTTTGGAAGGATCTCCGGACAATGTCGATAGAAAATCGGCCCCCCACGATCATTGATTAGCTTGGAGTGTAAGCAACATATGGCTACTATCGGTGTTTTCTGTTTCTTTATTTTTGGCAGTAATAAGAATAATAATAATTTGGTCCTGTAGCGGGTAATTTTAGATATTAGATTTCTTTTACTCTTGCATAGATAATCTATCATTGTCTACAATTTGATATATGTAATTTAGATTTCCGATACTTGTATTTTTATTAAACCCTCTCCATCTTAAACAGCAGTATCCATATTGCGTGTAATAATTGTGGGGTTCGGGGTAGTTGGACAGAGTTTCGCCAAGCTATTGCTGTCGCGATCACCAGACCTGTACAGTCAGCACGGCATAAAGCCTCGCATAGTAGCCTGCGTTGACAACAGCGGTTCGGCTATTGCACCCGCAGGGCTCGATGTCAAGAAGCTTCTTGAGGCAAAGAAAACTAAAGGAACGGTAAGTGCTTACGAGAAGGCTATCACTAAATTTGATCCCCTTCAAGTTATTGAAAAAGTGGAGGCTGAGGTAATGCTTGAGTGCACCCCCACAAACCTGAATGATGGGGAGCCTGCAACCTCACACATTACAACTGCAATGAGAAGCGCTAAGCACGTGATCTGTGTCAATAAGGGACCGCTGGCACTTGCCTTTCCATCCCTTATCGAACTTGCTAGTTATAATGGTGTTATGTTACGATTCAGTGGTACGGTGGGAGGCGGAACCCCCATTTTGGAATTTGCTAAGCGCTGTCTAAAGGGAGACAGGATAATTTCTTTTCACGGGATTCTGAATGGTACGACAAATTATATTTTGAGCAAGATGGAGGAAGGACGGACATATGATGCAGCGATGAAGGATGCCAAAGAAAAAGGCTATGCAGAAGCCAACCCCACACTAGATGTGGACGGGTTTGACGCCGCCGCAAAATTGGTTATTATGGCTAACTGGGTTATGGGAATGAAAGTAACCATGAGAGATATCAATCGCACTGGAATAATGGATGTACAATTGTCAGATGTCAAAAAAGCGTCGGAGAGGGGTAATGCAGTCAAGTTATTAGCAGTCTGTGATCACAGACATCTTGACGTCGCTCCCACAGAAGTTGCAAAGACGGATCCCATATGCGTCAATGGCACCTTGAACGCCGTTACATTTTCTTCAGAGCATTCTGGACAACAGACGATTATAGGCAGAGGGGCAGGCGGCATGGAAACAGCAAGTGCCATTTTAAGAGATCTTATAGAAATAAGAGACGCCAGATTTAGTTGAAGATACTTATAAATAAATTAATTAAAATTACATCACTGACAAAAACATGAAGGTGAGGGATCAGCTATATATGAGCTTAATAACCCTCTACACATACGCGCTCTGCCACTAACTACATTGATCCTCCCTACCTCTTACTTGACTGTGAAGAAGAGCTCGGAGGACTTTTACCAAAAAAACATATAAATATTGCAAATGAGATAGCAATTTCTATACGTTCAATATGCAGGTTTTCAATAAAACCATCGAAAAAACAATAGAAATTACAGAGAGAGAGTCCTACGAGTGCATACAATGTCAAGTTAAGCCAGCAGAAATATTCCAAATCAATGGCGAATACTGTTTAGAATGCTGGCAAGAAATAACACATACGAATCCTTAAGGCATCTTCGACCATAAAAGGAATTCTTCAACCGATGCTATATGGCAGTTTGATAGATGATAAGGTTTTTGGTCAATTTAAGTGGAAGATGAGAATTATTTATGAGCCTGACTCTATGACGCTGATCGAAAGGTTTGATCAGCTATGTAACAGATTAATTATCGACTGTGTATCACTATTATGATCTCCCTGAAGATATTCCTACTATCAAAGAGTGAAACGGCAAAATTTTGCGACAGATTAACTTCCGTATGGCCGCAAGACATCATTCCAAAGGTTAAGAATATCAAGGTATACGAGATTGACCGAGATAATTGGCTATTGAGTGCCGACAAAATCATAGCGGCGCAAGTAGGGGGCTTGATAGTTCCATTTCTCGGCGAACAGGAGTACTTGCGGCACTTTCCCTCTGTTACAATAGATAGAGGCGCGGTAAAATTTGTTTGCAACGGTGCCAAGGTGATGCGACCTGGTATAGTTGATTTTGGCTCGTTCAAAAAAGGAGAAATTGTAGCAGTAAGAGATCAGACCCATGGAAGAGCTCTTGCAGTAGGACTCGCTCTTGAAGACAGTGAAGCGGCAAAAGCAATGGACAAAGGCTATGTCATAGATACCGTTCACTACGTTAGCGACAAAATTTGGGAAGCCTACAGAAGAATATAAGAAATTAGGATGGTCGTATTGTTTCTTCCCTGTGCCCAGTTCTCGTTATATACAATATGTCAATCCCATCTCCACTTGCAGCATCTCGCTGGGTCGCAGACCTGATAGCTCTGGAAGCCAATTCTTTAACTGCTTCTTCTGACATATTTGGCTTAAATTCCGCATCCATGATGCCAAGTGCCCCTTCTGCTCCTGTACCTACGGCCGCATAATCATCAGGAAGTACCGAACCGAGTGGATCAAGAGTATATATTTCAGGTTTTTCGTTGATACCTCCCACAATTACCTGAGTCAACAGTGGAAAATATCTTCTCTCAAACATAATAACTGACATTAGTTTTGCGATCGAGTTTGGAGCAACCTCACGCCGCGTCTCTAATTTGCGGATCTTGGCCAATGCCTCCACCTGCCTTACAAGTACTTGCATGTCAGCGACCATGCCAGCACATGCTGCTCCAACGTGATCTGTTACCGAGAATGTCTTTTTAATATTCTTGTTCACTACAAAGTTCCCAAAGGAAATTCTTTTGTCTGCTGCTAATATAACGCCATCATTATAGGATATACCTACTACCGTTGCGCCCGGCATGAATTCTGCAAACGCCATATGCTATGTACATCGCTGTCCTGTTAGATTTAGTCGTTTCTATTGGTTGAGCGAAAAAGTGCCAAAGCAGCTAATAATGATTTTAGTCTCTAACGCTTTGTTACATTGGTGTCGTGTATCCTGATGGCCTCAGCAACAAGCCTGTTCTGTAATTCAAGCGCCTCCTTCCCCTCTGGATGTTTAGCCTGCGCAACTGCCTCAGCAACAATGCTTATGACATGCCTCATTAGGAACTCATCGCCTCTTGTCGCTTCTGCTCTGTAAGTCGGATTGGCCTTATTTACAAAAACAATATTCTCAGTGATAAAGCTGTAACGAGAATCACTTTCATCTTCGTAGGGAATCACTTTGTATCCTATTTTCTTGAGTGCAAATGTCTTCTTCACTATTGGCTTACGTACATTTCTTGTTTTAATCATTCCATCTATAGCGCCCTGTGTATCATTGATTACCTCTGTGACCAAGCCATCTGATCCGACATTAGACATGCTGCCGGATACATTTGATTCTATGACAGTACGCGGAGGTACAGTACCTGTCTTGGCGATTGATGCATTCCCAGCAGGTGATTGCTCAACCTCTTCATATTCTTCGATCTGTTGTTTGTTATTAGGGTGGGCCTTATGATCTTGTTTCTCGTCTTGTTCATCCGGACCACTGCCCCTCACTCTTTCTTTTATTTGGACGAGCTCATACCCTTGCACTTCCTCTTCGAGTTCAAGATTCTCAATCATGGCTTGTCCGAGTATCTTGTCAATTTCACGATAGATCCGAGATTCCTCCCGAGTTATTAGTACATCTTCGTATTCGGTCAACCCGGGAATTACTCTATCAATGACGAAGGTCTTCATCAGTTGATTAAACTTTGTATATTCACCGTCTTCAATAACTGCCGATTTGTCAGCAAATCTGGTCGTGAGGCTATCACATCTGACAAACCCAGTTACACGATTCAGCTTTGTGTCAAAGCCAAAGCTGCTGCGCGTCACAACATGGTTTCCTACCATGACAGCTATTCCTCGCTCATCATCTGATAGAGGTCTTCTTGCAATGATGATTTCTCCAATTATTTTGCCATTTTCAAGGTTGATAGGTATCCTTTGACCTTGTATGTCAGGTGCTTTTACGATCTGAGCCCCATCAAAATACCATTCTTTGAATTTATCTGCTGTTTTGATATAGACCTCAAATAATGGATGTCTTAGAATTGCGAGTTTTCGAATCTCTTTGATTACCTTGAATGTGTCCAGCTGAGTTTTTGCCCCAGTCATCAGAAGTTCTGTTCCGTCTCGCTTAAGTGGAGGCTCTTTTAGGTCATCAAGCTTAGCATTCCCTCTATACAACTGTTCAAGCACATCCGCATTTATCACAAGCGCTTTTGCAAAATTCTGGCGGCGTGTCCGTATTCTCATGTTCTCAAATGATGTCAAGAATGATAATCTTCCTGTCCCATATCTTCCTGTTCTAATTCTTTTTAATTTGGGTGAAAGCGATTCAGTTCTCTTGTGAGGCGAACCCAAGAGTAGGAATTTTTCCATTCCATTTTGGTCCATTCCGGCGTCGTCTTCAATAGCGATCGAACCGTTGCTTAACACTGTGATAAGAACTTTAGTTGCGTCCTCATCAAACGCATTCTCTACCAGTTCCTTTATAATCTCCGTGGGAGAGACCCAAGTTTTAGTGGCGAATTCTTTAAAAAATGATGGATGAACCTTCATTTGAGCAGGCATACTTCATCAGCTCATACTTCTAGACCTTTATTTAATACTTGTCAAGGTATCCAATTGTTATACTTATTTGTTCTAATATGCCCAAATTGCATGAACATATTTGCATCTCTATTTAAATAATAATAGGCCAAAGACAACAATATCACAGAATTAATGAATGCTATTAGGGAGGGACTTCGATGCCAAGTTAACATGTTGGTCCGACAAACCTTATTGGATACTTTTCTGTGTGTGCAAACTCAGACAATCAAGAAAGGATCACATGAGTAGAAGAGATGGCACTTTTGTCTCCTATGGAAATAGTCTTTTCCAACTATATTTTGAAATATCTCCTTCTTATCAAGGTAATAAAACCTGAAAATTTGAGCGTTTCAAACATCCTCCTTGGTCTTTGCAATACAAACATATGTTCTTCTCTAATCTAAATAATAGATGCAAAAATGCAGCTGCGGTAGAGATTCCAGATCATTTGAAGCATGCACACCCGTAGGTTGTAACACGTTTGTGGTCTGCAGCGGTTGCTTCAAGAACGTATCGGAATGCTCGTGTGAGGCTACATAGGCTTGTAGCGTAAAATGGCGCCTAATTTGCCAAGACTGGCAAGTTGCGCTCCTTCTTCTGTCCTGCCAGAAATGACTTCGAGTCTACATCCTGTCTTTATAGCAAGTTCATTGAGGTAGTCGACTATATCTTTGTCTACAAGTTCGAGGTCGGTACTAGAACATACTGAACACTGTTTTGAAAGCCAGTCTTGTTTTGTACTAACCAGTTGAGATCTGTCAATCATTATTGCTTGTATATTCTTACAAGCCTTGCATCGGATCTCCAGCTTCACATAAGTAATGTCATCAGTCACCAGGACCAGATCCGCAATGCCACTTTCCAAAGCCTTCACTACATCGTGGACACCATATATTCCGAGGCCGCGTCCAGAATGCACTTCACTCATAAATTTTTTGATAAGCAATTTTTCTTCCATCACACGAAACTCCTGCAAGATACCTTCTTTTTGCGCCTTTTCTATCAATTCGCGCACGCCTTCTTCGCCGGAATAAGAGGTATCAAGAGTCGATATAATGCTGTTTTGCAGTCGGTAGTCAAGGTACTCCTCTTTTAGAAAGTTCTCCTTCGTTGGCCCCGGGCCTCCGACAATTGTGCCCTTTACACTATATTGATCTATAAAAACCTGCTTTACATGATCTGCTACTCTATGATAATATTCATTCAACTCATTATCCCTCAACCTTTCGAATCTTCTTGCGGACTGGCCACCTTGACGATGTTTGCCAGCTACGCCGGAAGTGAGCGTGTCAACAACTTCCCACCGATCGCCAGTGAGTATGCCAATCCCAGTTTCCTGAGTGTCTATTGATAATATACCGATCACCTTATCATCTTTCATCATTTCCTTGAGGTGGTCCGTCCAAAAGTGATCGTCGCAACGGTAAAGGCTGATTTTGACAGGCTTTGGTGGGAATACCGGATATATCTCGATTTTTTCTTTGCCAATACCTTTATCGTTTGGGATTGCACCACAGAATATTACAAGCCCATTCTCAGGTGTTTCTTTGAACAATTTCAATTGCTCAACGGTTCTGCTCAGTGCATCTTGCACATGGGTTCTGGTAAGGTCTGACTTGATATTAGAAGCTGTGCCGGCTTCATTGCGAAGTTGAGAAATCACATCAAACACTGGTCGACGAGGAGGAATGTATACGGTGACAAGTTCTGTTCCATGGCCAGAAATACTTGACAGTTCGTTTATCATCTTTGTCAGTTTATACCGTTTTACTGAGTCCCACTTGCTGTTACCATCATTTGCCATTGAGTATTGTAACAAGAAAAATTTGTTCAAACATAATATAAGGTTTCAATTTCTCAGGTAGCTTATAAGAGCGAAATTGAAAATTAAGAGCAGAAAAGATGCTACCTAGGCTCGAATATATCAAGCAGGCTAGAATGCGACTTGGAATGACCCAGAGAAGATTAGCCGCATTGACAGGAATTAGCACATCAATGATAAACCAAATCGAATCGGGAAGATGCAAACCGAGTTACGAAACTGCTCGCAAGATCTTTGAAGTCTTAGACTCGCTTGAGGGGCAGAGCTCTATGAAGGCAGGAGATATTTGCAGCCATGGTCCAATTTCTGTACAAAAGGATGAAAAACTTCATAAAGCAATAGACGTCATGCGCGATAACTCGATAAGCCAGATCCCGGTATTTGACTCTTCTAGGGTTGTAGGCATACTGACAGAGGATGGGCTTGCCAAAGTGATGCTGGAAAAAGATGAAAAAGATGTTAGGAATATGCAGATTTTCCAAGCTATGGAGCCGCCGCCCCCGATAGTCGACGTGTCGACTCCAGCCAAAGCACTTATTCCACTTGTAAGATTTGCTAAATGTATTTTAGTAAGCCAGAAAGGAAATGTAATCGGAATTGTGACAACAACTGACACATTGAAAATGGTGGAGTAGCTTTCTATTCCCTCAACTTTTCAAGACCTACGCAGCAATCGGCACATTTGATACATTCGTTACAAATGCTGATCTCGCTCTCTAAGGGAAGAGTGATAGAGCATAGAGCGCATTGCTTAGTGGACTGCAACTAATCTTACTAACTTGCTATGGATCGAAACACTATTTGAATCGTTCTATTTATCTCATGCAACTATTGCAAGCAGTATGTAAGCAACAGATTAGCCCTTTGATAATAAAATGTTCTATGAGGGTCTAGGCATTTTCCTAAGAAGCGTGTTACTTTATCCCATGTAACTAGGTTGTTTATGGATTGTCTGAGAGCAGACATGAATCTTTTGAACACGGATTATATGTACTAAATCTCGCAACCCTCACCCTGTTGCTTGCCAAAGTGATAAAGGGCAAATAACGATACCTAGCCAGATTAGAGGAATTTATTTAAATTCCTCTTCTAGTATAGTGCGTCTCTTCGTCATCTGAAACAGATTATCGGCCATTTTGAGTGCTTCATCTCTCGATCGTCTAAACACCATCGACTGGATCAGAAGATAGTTCTCCGGTATCACCATGCCAGTTTGATCATCTGAGTAAGCTATTTTGACTGTGTCATCCTGAACTCTCAGAATATCCTGGTGAATATGTACCATATTGGTATCGCCATGAGCAAATCCAAGTTCAAGTGCCTTTTTTCTAACATCGCCTGTACCTTTGGCAGAGTTGATAATTGCAACTCCAAACTCTTTACGGAAGCATTCAAGTATCTGATCCTTAGTCGGTGCTCCTCCATCGCCAAAGCGGACAAACATCTGATGCAGATGCATCATCCTTGAGGGAACCTTGAAAGCATCAACATATAGGTTAGCATTAGGAATAAAATCCCTAACATCATCTTGATGGTGCGGATTTCTATCCCATTCTATTGAGTCTTTGACAGCCTTGACATCTTCGAGGTCTGCCCAGCGTCTGACGAGTTCTATATCAAATCGTCTGATCCTATCGCCAAAATTTTGAATCAGGGGTTGCATTACCCTGCCCATACCAGACACATTGCAGCTACCTTGTATGACATATGTCTTTCCTGCGGCTTTGTCGTAGTTAACACGCGAGTTATGGATCATATCTGCTACTGCACGCTCGCCATTCCTGTCTTCTCCACCCTGAAATATTGCTGGCTTGTTCATAGGCTCGTAGAAGTTCTTCTTATTGTCGTATCCTACTCCCTCCTTTGCAGCATCAACCACCAAATCGCATCGCTCAACAGCTTCTTCAATTGAGCCTGCTACTTTGTAGCCTTTTTCTTTGAAGTTGCCGACTGCTTCCTTTGGCACATATACGTCATAACGGTTTTCTAATGCCTCCTTCACCTTGTCGTCTATGCTATATTTCGCAACACCGACCAACTGGATCTCTTTATCGACTGCCAGTGAGCTTGCAAGACGGCGTCCTA
>DAINRW010000001.1:69791-76324 GCA_036741615.1 Nitrososphaera sp. | reverse complement strand
AGGGAACGCAACATTGTGCTACAGATGATTGGAGAACAATAATAACAATATTCATTGCCTCTTAAGAAAATAGCAAATAGTTATTGCGGGCCGTTTGTACCAAGAATCCCCTCACTATGCCGTATATCGGCCAGCCCTTGAAATGATTGTCTGTGCTTGGGTGCCTCAAGAATATGGCGCATTGCTCTTTGTCTTGTCATTACGCTTTTTTAAGTACTTATAATATTCTGTGAAGCCATTGATAAGTAGCTCAGAGGATTGACCTGTTTATGGGGAATCAATCAAGGAAAGGTGTTTAGTTAAACACTACTCGTTAGAAAACATTGTAAGCCTTTGAAGATAGGGTCTTTCTTTGGTCTTCATCTGCTCCTGGTCCTCGCAAAGGCCAGGTTCTATTGCTGTAGATTCCAATATGGTAGTACACGACATGAAGCTTCACAACAGAAGGTTAATGAATTTGAATGAGCGTGAATGGTACGCATGTATTAATGATAGTTGATCTTGATAGTCTAGGCATCTTATTGAGTACCATAATTATATCAGTGGGTGTAACTATCACTATCCTCTTTTTGATAAAACTGATAAGTGAAAAGCATAGTCGAAGGAAATACCGCTAAGAGTTGCACATCTTGCTCCATTTATTCTTTATATTGTTTATCCTGCCTAAATCCTAATTAAGAAGTTCTCAATATTGACCAAAAAAGCTTGTTCCATCTATTTCTGCCGCATGTTACCTTTATCTTCTCTACCGATTCTTTCCTCTATCTCTTGTAGTATTCTGTGGATTTCTCTTATCTCTTCCATTATCTCTTGTTGCGTCAAAGGTATTTGTGATTCTCGCTGGACCTGTTGGTATGCTTCCTCCGACTTCCTAACTATTACTGAGATAAACAGGTTAATGACTATGAAGGTTCCAATCAAAATAAAGCTTGCAAAGTATATCCAATATATAGGTCCCAGATTCAAAATTATCGGCTCCATTACATCCACCCATCCTTCAAGCGTGATAATCTGAAATAGCGTAGTCGCCGCGATTGGAAAAGATGACCAATGTTGTGGGTCGACGTTTCTAAAAAGATGGTATCCTACAATTGCGTAAATGAAGAATAATATTGAAAGCAAGATCAAGATGTTAAAGATACTTGGAATTGACCGGACGAGGGTAGTCACTATTGCCCGCAATTCTGTCGATTTAGTTATTAGCCTCGTTATTCTCAAAAGTCGGATGAGCCTCGCTATCGTTGAGAACCCACCTGTAATTGGCATCAAAGAGAGCACAATTATTGCAAAATCAAAACAGTTCCAGCCATCTTTGAAGTAGCTTTGCGGCCTTGGATAATGTGCAGTTAGTCTCAATGCTGCTTCAATAACGAAGACTGCAACGACGAGTGTTTGAATCGTGCTGAATATGCTTGCTTCTACCAATTCCCCCTCTCTGCTAAAGGAATGCAATTCGGGTGTTGCTTCAAGAGCAAGAGCTACTGCTTGGAGAAGAATGACTGCAGTTACTACTAGGTCAAATGCCTTATTTGCGACGGCAACTTGTGCAAATCTAACAAGACTGTTTGTTGATCCGGGGAGTTCCCCGGAAAGAGAGCGTGATGATATTTTTTTTTCTTCCATGGACTTAGTTAAGCACACATCTTTTTCATATTCACCTTTTAAAAATTATGCCATGGCAATGAGTTGGGTGATTTGTACATTTATCTTCATTACATTTTTTGGGATCAAGGAAGATCTCTTTTGAGGTCTGTCGTCAATCTTCGATTGTCAGATTCTTGTAAGGATCAGTCAGCTTCTTTTGGTGCATACTAGTAAGTATGAGATGAAATATGCGAGTATTCTATCATTCACTATTGAGAGCTCCTTTTTCTGTATTTTTGAATAATCCTTAGAATAGGAAAATGCACATTTCTATCCCGTATCCACTTTGCTTCCTTTATTCTTGCAGCGACACTTGAAGACATAGTGTAGCTAAAAATTGATAACGCATCCTAGGCTTATTTTTAGGATAAATACATGATAAAAAGAGAAAAACTATTTTTTCATTTAGATATGTTCTTGAACGGCCCATTTAACAATATTTTTCGTTATGAATTTGGTTGTACGTTCGTTCGTCCCAGATGAATATAGTTTGTCTAATAGTGCGGAGGATAATTTTGAATATAGTCGAGAAATTGTCATAGGTATTAGACCATAAATTATTCTTGTTTATAACATTTACAGATATTCTGCCCGAAATCGAAAAATACTACCAATACAATATATTCCTATGCAACGAGCAGATTTATCATCGGTCTTCCAAAGACCGGCGTTGGTAGGGGCAAAGTATGGCTCGATTGCTGGTCTTATTGCAACCTGGTCTATTTCTACCGCCATAGCCGCTTCGGAGTTAGAACTAGGTCTACCAATAAGCACATTTTATGCAATCATTGGAATCAGTCTTGGCTCAAACGATCTTATTGCTTCTGCTTATCTAGGGTTTGGATTACATCTTGTTACTGGAACCCTTCTTGGAGCTATTATTGGAGCCATAGCTGTAAAAGTGGAAGTTAGAAAAAATATCACAAATATCTTTAGACCCATTAGGTCCCTTCTGTTGGGAATAGGAACAGGCGTTCTGGTTTGGCTCATCCTATTTCTGCCCATAAGTGCAATGCTTATTCAACCTTCAACTAGTAGAATTGCTGAAATTCTAGGGTCAGGCCAGGAGAATGCTGGGTTGCCAGTATTTGAGGCTAATAGCCTTGGCCAATCCATGATGGGTATTGTCCTCAGCGCAATAGTATTTCATGCTATATGGGGGGCAATATTTGGATTCATAATTAGCTCGCTTTTTAGGATCAAGGCTCACTCATCAATATCATCTGCATCGTCTTCTCCCTTTTCTAAGCAAAATCATAGATTAATACGATCGTCATTAAGCATTGTATATTTTGGACTGGTTGCTGGTCTAATTTCTTCACTTGCTATATCTGCTCTGATATTGCTGGCAGAGAAAATGAACTCTATTCCTGTCGGAGCCTTCTATTATGTATTAGTATCTGCTCTAACAAATTCTTACAGTAGCAATACCGAAGCCGTAGTAATAATTGGGTTAGCAGTGCACTTAGCTGCGGGCAGTGTTCTTGGGCTCATAATGTCCATACCATTTGTTCTACTGAGAAATATCCATGAAAACGACACTGTCAAAAAGCTCTCATTCTTGGAAAAATACAGCACTGTTTACGGAATAGCATTTGGCTTTGGTCTTTGGCTTCTGATCTTTCTGCCGATTACTTTTATGATAGTGATTCCTCTTTTGGAGTCTTTTGAGTTACAAGATGTTATGATAAGACAGAGCGTACCTACTGGACAGGTTGCTGAGACCACGTTCTATGGATTATTGTCTATGATGGACAGGATAATCTATGGAGCACTAGCCTTCAACATTTTTTACGGTCTTCTGACTGCTATTATCCTTCAATCCCTCTCTGAAAAGTATTCAGCGATTAACAATAGATACCAAAGACAAAATGAAGCAGACCTCGTGAGAGGACAAGACAATAAATAGCTTATGTCAAAATAATTTTTTCAAAAGATTTGGTCTTACCCAAGAGTTGCGCAAGTTCGCTCAGTGCTCAAGCGTGTTGCAGATAGGATATGTCTGAATTTAAACTTAGAACCGAAAAACGAGCTTCATTAGATCGTTTATGAATGTATGACGCCTATGATTGCAGTTATGCTTACGTTTATGCAGAGGGAATTATGAGATATATACATTTATTACTCGACTTGGATACATTATACCTAGAGGTTAGAATAATCTCACGCCTTCTTTAACAAAGATGATAGTGCCTTTGCCTAAGAGGAGAGATTGCAAACTTGTCCGGCAACAGAAATAATACAACAAACACAAGTAAGGCTTCGCTAGGTATCTCAAATAACAATCTCGACGAGGGGGTAACTACATTTGGTTTGTGGCTCAATGCTGAAGACAAAAAATCTTCTGAAATTCCAATAATCATGAAGGAATTCGCTGGGGGCAAAAGAGTAGTATTGCAGGACAATCGCTTGCAAAAGGACATGATAGTAAGTATAGTAGATGGAATTCCATTTTGCAAGGAATGCAGATCCAATGACTGCGCACATGTCGGCTTTGCAATATGTGCTATACAACTGGCAAACAAGTCAAAAATTGAATAGGTCCGTGGTCCAGAGATATTTCTTCAGTCAGTATATTCTTCTCCTCTCGCTATGACTGAGTGCATTTCTTGAGTTCTTTAGCGTATCTGAACGGTAGAGTGTCTTGCAGCCCTATGATAATCCAGATAAATATATGGTGGTTGACCCTCGCAAGAGAATGAGACGTACTATGACCGAGATCATAACAACTCAAGTAGTCCAGGATTTTGCTCCCTTAATTGGTTTACCCTTATGCCTTATCTTCTAAAGTAAGCGAAGAAAATATACAATATTGCAATGATCTCAAACCTGCCTACAATCATGTTAGCCGCAAGTATCAGTTTTGAAAACACATCTAAATTGACAGATGTTATCCCAGCAGTGAGGCCTGTCGTGGAGATAGCCGAGACAGATTCAAACAAGGCATCTTCCAGACGGCTATTTGTAAGATAACTCAATACTGAGCCAGTGATTAATGCAATTGAAATATAAAGTCCAATAACCGTCAGAATCTCTCTAACCACTTTTCTTCTCATAATAGACGATATCCGCTTCAGCATACGTGCTTGCTGTTCTACTATTTCTTCGAGCTTGATTTTGCGATGCTCCTCCTGTAGCCTTGTCATAAATTCCGTGCTCCTGTAAGGATTAGCTGTAGAAGAAATAGAGCTGGAGGCATATGTTTCTGGAATAGTGGTTATATTCTTTCCTTTGGAGCTCTTGGTTAGTTCTTGATAAAGAAGGATGAATCTACCTACCTTTATTCCACCAGCTGTGGAAAATGCTGTTCCGCCAACTAGCATCATTAGGGTCAGAAATATCTTGGCGCCATAAGGAAGCGATTGGATATTCAAGTATTGAAATCCCGTGGTGGTCGAACCACTAATTATATGAAATATCGAGCTATACATGTCAGCTTTCCCGAGGGAGAGCCAATAAAATATCGGGATAGCAGTTATAATTAAAACCAGAAAAACTGTTACTTCAATGCTAATTGTTTTCCTTGTTAGCAGACCCTTCCTACTAAAAATGTGATAATGGAATGCAAAAGGCAGAGCCGAAAGAATCATCCCTACTGCTAATATGGCCAGCCGCTCTGGATGATCAGGAGTTATGATATTTGAGAGAGGGATGTACCCTCCGCCTGTTATAGTGGCAAATGCTAATGAAATGGCATTTAAGGCGCCGGTTTGGCTAAAGAATATGAACATAAAAATTAGTATCAACGTATAGGCTGTGAAAATTCCTACTATGGTTATTAGAAGCTCCCTCACCCTGAGTAAACCTCCACCAAGCACACTTTTCATTGCACTTAACTTCCTCTCAGGGAAAAAGAGGATCAGCACTAAGTAAACGAAACTTAAACCGCCGACCCATTGAGTGTATGAATGATAGAAATTGAGGCTTGCTGGAAGAGTTTCAGGCTGGCTAATAATCGATAATCCCCCAGTTGTGAAGCCAGATGCGCTCTCAAAGAAGCTATTGACAAATAGCACTAGTGCGCCAGTGTCGCTTCCAAAGGGATTGATGTATACGTACGGAATTGAGCCAAAAAGACTTAGCAGAATAAAGCCACTTACAATAAATATCGAAGCCTGCTTGAGATTCATTGGGCCTTTTTCACCGATATTTGTCAAAAAGAACCCTGCAAAAGAGAGACCTACAACTGCAAAAAATATGCCTACAATACTTGAACTTTCTCCAAGTGCCGTTCCAAGGAAAGCTGGGACAACAAGCAATATTCCTGAGAACTGAAGCAGAATCCCTAGATTACCTAGGATAGGCTTGTATTGCTCCCTGATTAAGCTCCTATATCGGCTAAAGGTTCGCTCTATTACAGAAGTGCGAACAGCGTTTGCTAGGGACTCTTGGGTGACTATTCCGAGTATTCCAGAACTATCTGCTACAGGAATACGCTTTATCTGGTTAAGTCGCATTAGATTCAAGGCCTGTTTGACTGTTCCTTTTGGAGAAAGGGTAACAATAGGCGAAGTCATGATCGATTTTAGAAAAACTTGGTCAGAATCTTCGCCTCTCATTACTACCTTATCAATAATGTCACTGTCAGTGACTATACCTACGGGTATGTTGCCCCTGGATGCTATGATGGTGGCCGCGTTGTGAGAATGCATCTGCTGGACGGCTGCAGCAACATTTGCGTTTTCGTCTACAATTACAAATAATCGGTGCATATAGGAAGTGATTGGTCTTTCTAGGACATCTTGCATAAGCAGCGGTGGACTTGCTGGATAGTCCTTGGTGTATTAATAACCGTTATGACGAGAAATTGCAGCCAGTCAAAACAATATATTACCGCTAACAGCCCTCAAGGCCCCGAATAAGCGTTAGGTGTTACTGCTAAGAGCATT
>DAINRW010000001.1:9158-69691 GCA_036741615.1 Nitrososphaera sp. | reverse complement strand
CGCTAACAGCCCTCAAGGCCCCGAATAAGCGTTAGGTGTTACTGCTAAGAGCATTATCACGTTCCTCCACTAAAGCCAGGTACGATATATCTTTGGGTCGAAGGAATGCGAGGAATTAGATGATAGAGAATACAAGAACCGATCAGGTTAGTCAGTTAACTGGCTGGGAATTAGAATATACCACACCTCTCGTATTTTATGAATACCCGTCGTCTAGAAAGCAATCACGTCTTTAAAGGGATCTATGAAATATAGTGCGGTTATGCACCAGAAAACTATGGTCAAAGTTCTTCCTCATGTTATGAGGAGTATCAACGAACTAAACATACCTGCTGGGAACACAGACGGATTTGAGATTTTGTATTTTGGTGTAAATTTGCTATTAATGCTTGATTATAGATTGTCCTTTAATATAGAAGCAAAAGGCCTTCACACCTGGGATCAAATTGAGGTATTCATAATTAGTAGAAAAGATGTTTCCACATGGAAAAACAGTGATGCTTCTCACCATCCTAATAATAGCAGTATAACGAATATAACGGTACATTATAGGAATAATGGGCGGAGAATTAATGATGTCTTTAGGCCGACCGTAAGCGATGCATATGCATTCATCTTAAGCAATAGATCTTCTCCTAGCACCAGTCAAAAATCAAGGACCCTGGCAGTAATGGTTAGCCTTACTCACACTTGGCAACAGGAAGTAAAAGAATCACAGCTAAAAATCAGACTATGAGTTATCATCACGTATAAATTGAGAAAGTAAATTGCATTTTATAGTCCTAAAACTGATTGCAAGATCCCAGAGTAGCAATAAAAGGCACAACAAATGCTGTTTGACAATGGATTCAATAACAGAATCGATACGAAAAAGCATTTGATTACACACAGTTTGTTAAATACGCCTCGGACTATCTCTTTGCTTCCTCCAGGGCTCGACGTCTCGCGAGACTCTACGAGATGTTATTGTACTTATCAAGTCGATTCTATCTGATCGTTTTCTTTTTTTATTACCTAACTTTGCGGATCTGAGCGTCGTGAGTTATTCAGACACGCGAGAATGACCTTAAGCATCAGCTATATTCTTATTCCGTTGCCCATCTTTTCAATAAATGCAATTTCAGATAATGGCTTTCTTTCTCTTGGTGTAAATGCCTTCTGCTTTAGTCTGTCAGGTAGCACATGATACGTGTCTTGATATCCTATTGCAATCATGATACCTACCTCGTAGTCATCCGGGACATCAAAAATCTCTCGGGCTTTCTGTACATCAAAACCACCCATTTCATGCATTATTAGCCCTTGATTAAATGCTTCGAGAAACATATTCTCATTTGCTGCTCCAAGATCATGAAAATGAAGTCTGTTAAGGCTTCCATTCTCGGAATATGTTTTCTTGGTTATTGCACAGATCAAGATCGGAGCCCTCTTGGAATAATCGTTTATTTCTTTCAGAACAGATTGTGCTTTACTTAGCATTTCAGGACTGTCATTGGTGAAAACGATATACCGCCATGGTTGTTCGTTGCGGGATGACGGAGCCCATCTTGCAGCTTCTAAAATTGATAATAATTTTGAGAATTCTACTGGCCTAGTAGAAAATGCCCTCGCACTCCATCTCCTTGATATGATTTCACTAACAGGGTAGTCCGTCTTTGCCTTGTTTACTACTATCCCGTTACTGTCCAATTGATCAGAATTTGCCTTTGGTTCCATATGAGTATTACAACTCTATATCGTGTCATCCACAAGGTCAAATAAATAATATCATCAGTATAAGAGTAGGTATAATTGGGCAGACATCAGTACTATTCTAGCAATAAGGCGCCTATCCACAAGGATGTTCCTATTCAACCGAGTCTGCTAATTTCCTCCAATGAAAGAATGTTACCGTCTTGTTGCATACTATATCTTGGACTAGCCGAAATTCTGTGTCAATAGCTGCTCTTTACTTAACCTGGCTGGCAATATTTTGCCTGGTTTGGCACTGTAGGCCGGAACACCAACGCCTACAGCTATCATTGTACTTTTATTAGCTGCATGAGGGGAAAAGAATTCTGTTACTGCGTCATCAAAGAAAGTAGAGCCCGAAGCCCCGATCCCCAGAGCGTAGGCAGCGAGGTATATTTTTCCTGCGATAACCCCCGCCTCGAATTGAGAGCTCCTATAACCTCTGTTGCCCAATGACCCTAGGACAGATTGCAAATCTGTCATTAAGAAGAAAACAACACTTGCATCGCTAAAGAGGGTTTGGCCTAAACAAAGATAACCTGAGATATTCCGTGAAGTTACAACTTCCTTGACTCTGACCACCGAGGTATTTGGGTTAGTAGCAGAAGTATTACGATTATAGAAGTATGCTCCTGGAGTAAGGCCGTCAACTGCATTAGCTATAAAATAAATGTCTATCAGTGAATCTTCTTCGTTTTTCAGTGTATCTAATGGTACCCCTCTAGTGGAACTATAGAGAATAGTTTTCAGAGCCGAAAACGGGATATTAGACCTTGCAAACTTCCTTGATGAGCCACGCCATAGGATTGTTTCCTTCAAGCCGCGGGAAGCTTTGACATTTTCTTCTAAATCCCCTGATGCGATGACAAGACTACTCTCGTTATTAGAACCATTCCTTTGGGAATGATGTGATACTGCTGATAGCAATGGCTTATGACGATGGGCAACGCCAATCCACTCTTCAATCTCTTGTATGCTTGTAAGCTTCGAGGCCTGGTTTAGAGCCCAGATCTCCTGATAATTGATTTCACCTCTTTTTGATAACGGCCGAATATTTGGCACAGGTATATGCGGTATCCTGTCTACACGAGTATCTTGCTGTCTGGATACAATAATGTTCTCCTGACTACCTTTCCCTATCGCTGCGATTGCTATAGGTGCTTCTATTTGATCTTCTAAAGATAGAAGCTGACTTATCTCATCGTCTAAAAATCCCATTATGATATGGGTAGGAAGCCCCATTGCATGCGTTGTAGCGAGAAGATTAGCAGCTATTACGCCAGAGTCCCAAAACCAGTGCCGATATGAGCGCGCCTGATATTTCCAAGCATTTCTCCACGCAATTGAGGTAAATATTATGGCAATAGCAGATCTTTCAACATCTCGGTTATTAGCTGTAGCTGCCGCCAGGTATTTTCTGAAATTTCCTTTACGAATCTCTGTTAAGCTAAAATCCGCGGGTGAAAAATGATAGACTCCAGCGTCTAGGTGAGGTGAAATGTCATCGCATACAACATATAACTCAATAGGATAAAGAGCGCCAGTTGCCGACGCTGCTCGCATGTAATATTTACCATATGAATATTTTATCTCCCTTGTGATTCCTGCCGAGAAGAACAAAACTTCTGCCAAACTTGAGAAGTCAACATAGGGTATATCGTTGATGACATCAGTGCTTTTTGTTGTTGGTTCTGTTCCTAACTGACTCGTTAACGACTCACTATCATCATTTAACCCTTTGTTTGTTATACCGCTTATACAGCTAAGCGCATTAACCTGCGGTGTTGGAAAGCTCGTTGGCAGACTTGTTGAGTGCAATTCTAGATATATCTTGAATGGTATTGGTTTATTATCAAAATCAAGATAATGCCTTGAAGTCAGTAAGCTAGTCTCCGAATGTTTCGTGACCTCATGATAATCTAATGCGTATCTGGTCTCTTTATTCAAACTCATATACTCATATTCATAAGATCAGATAAAGATAACATTTACCCAAATTCACAATAGGTATGACTTCGACGCAGTTGAGCGGCGCCGTTGCCTTTATTCTCGTCGTTGCTGACAAATCACTAAAAACAGATTCATTCATAGGGCTTCAAGCAGCAGAAAATTCATCCCCTATGATGAGAGGAGGTTTGATTTATCCTGTAGACGAAGAACTTATTTTCTCGAGTATCAAGATATTATGTCCGAGTCAGCTTAGGCTTTTTTAACTCCTTGAATAATCTCGCCAAAAGAGTTCACTGTCTCAGCTATTCCATCGAAAATGTTCTTCCTTCGAACAGATGCTACATTCAAACTTACGCTACTAAATCTATGTCTAGATATCATCCTTCTTATCTTTGTGATACATTCCTCTGGGGTTCCCGCTACTGCAAATTTATCAACAATTTCCTCATCTACCAGCTTGTCTATCTCCTCAGGATACCGAACGTTTGGTGAGAAGTACCAGCCTTTGACTCTTGCCACCGCGTCTATGATTTTCTTCAACCTGGTATCTTCTATTGACAGATCAGGTGGCTTTAGGAGTGACAAGTAATGTGCTGCATACAACTTGACACTTTGCTTTGCCAACTCGCCATCTCTTGAAGCACAAATAGTTAATCGTGGAGCTATCTCTACAGTGCCAATGTCCCTGTTAGCTTTGAGCACTCCTTCTGAAATCCATGCAAGATAATTTGAGAGCTGTTGGTCAGAAATATATCGAGCTCCAATTACTATTATATCTGCTATCTCACCAGCTAGTTTGGCAATCTTTGGGCTCCGAGTTCCAATAAGAATTGGGACGTCATGTTGTGGAGGAAACTCTAGCCTTGTTTCTTTGCAAGACAACTGGTAAGCATTGCCTTGGTAATTAACAACTTTTCCCGCCAACAATTCTCTAATGATGTGAACAGCTTCTCGAATTGCTGGCGCAGGAGCAGAACGTAATACCCCAAGCTTTGCAATGCCAGCACCAGCTCCTATGCCCAGGAAGGCTCTACCATCTGATATTTCATCCAGAGTTGATACAGCGGCCGCAATTACAGCAGGGTGTCTTGTAAAAGGGTTTGTTACAAGGCTTCCTATTTTTATACGCTTAGTGACTGTTGCACATAATGCCTGCAACTCAAATGTATCTGGATAGAAAATGACATCGGATATCCCAAGTCTGTCTACTCCAGCGTCTTCTGCAATCTGTGCCAGTTTCATAATTTCTTTTGTTTTGAGAACTGGTGTTATCTCTGCCTCAAAAATAGGCGCCATCGATAAGATTAGACTTATCTATACCAATAAGCCTTTTATGCTCTCTACATGTAAAGGCTCTAAATCATAGTGATGAAATAATAAGGAATTTGCGCTTAATGTGCCTATGAGAAGAAGGTGTGTTGTACCCGCTCAGATAATATGGCAATACGATATTCTGTACACAACAGTCAGATTATGAGGGGTCATAATGCACTGAGCCTGATACAAAGACAGAAAGATCGATAACATGATTACATATGATCTAGGCTAAACTTATTCATCCCATTTATTCTGGTATGGCGGACTATTCATTAACAATTTTTTATCTAACGTCTCAAACTAAAAATTCCTTCACCTATTGAATTTTAAATTCCGCTTACCTGGAATGATGGTGTACAATGAGGATATGCAACCTGATCGTTTAAGTCATGACACTGGCCGCTTAATATTTACAAAAAAGGCAACTACTAGCTTTAGTAATAAATTTAAACAGAGGATTCTTGATGTTTTCGAGTTTTTTCCCGAGCTTCAGGATGAGGTTGTGTATGTAGGGTGGATAGCGCCTCGAGGGTGGGCGAGGGGGAGTTGTTGCTGTTATTATTCTTCTTCCAACGCCTCAGCAAACAAAAAATTGAAAATAAATCTACAACCCAATGAGAGGAATTTTACGATAGCACATGAGTTTACGCATCTCCTTCAGGCGAGAAAAAAAAGCGAACTTCAGATACCTGGTGGTGAGAGGGCTTGCGATGTTTGGACTTTGACTCGACTGCCGTTAGACATGCTTGATGACTATCCTAGCTACATAGGCAACTACCTCATGCGAAAACATTGGCATACCATAAAGGTGAATGTTAGAGAACTGGCATTTTGTGCAATTGAGATGAGAAAGACCAAAAGACAATACATAGTGTGGCTGGAAGACGAAATAAAAAAGTTGTAAAAAATTTTTAGCTATAATATAGCAGCGGCCCAGACTATTTTTTATTATCCAATCCTACAACGAAATACTAGGAGAGAAATAAAGACTGGACGAAAGTCTATTTCCACGCATTAGTCACCAATTTTGACTGAACGGTATCTAATAATAAACAAAGTTAGGCTCTGAAGCTATGAATACGATATGTGTATGTAACCTGGAATTCGAAGTATGAATTTAATAATGGAGTCCTTGGCCATCTGAAACTTTTATGAGTCCCATATTCCGAGAGGGAAATCAAAGCATCTGTAATTAGGGCGATGGGGCAGAACGTGATACTATGCCTGTACCTCTCATATCTTACTCTGCGTGAATAGTACAAATACAGTTGAAAACTCCTTCTTTATCAAAGGAATAAGAAAGTATATTGAAGAAATATTCGAGCATACCGCAATCTGCTACCTTCATATGCATTGTTGCAAACATGTATTGAAGAAGGGAATATGAAAGCCTTGGATTTAATGTCTGTCGATATCATAGCAGCGACAGAAAATGTTAGTGCAATAGAAGTCGCAACCAGAATAGTTCTCAGCGCAATAAATGGCATGCCCGTTATCAGCAAAGATGATGGGAGGTTGCTAGGAGTGGTTACGACAATCGATATCCTGCGTGCAATAAGGGGCGGCGGGGATCTGACAAAAATAATGGCCAAAGAGTTAATGTCTTCAGAGCCACTTTCAGTTAGAGAGGACACTGATGTAAACGAGATAATCGACCTAATGGATAAAAATGGGATAATGATGCTTCCAGTGGTTGAAAATGATGGAAGACTAATAGGTGTGTGCTCACGATCAGATGTCTTAAAGGAAATCCTAAATGAGAGATTTGTCACTATCGGAATGACAAGGACAGTGACGAGAACTATAGGAGAAAGTGCGTAGGCGTTTGCTACTGTCAAGGCAAACTAGTCTGATGTGCATGAGAAGGTCCATACTATTTGTCTGTTAGACCCAGATGCTACTTTTGAAGCACTTCTCATAACCATTAGAAAGATCTCTGCCCTACTATCAAGCTAAGATAACATACGATCGAATTTGTGGATGTTGCTGTAACGTGGCTGGGATCATGAAAGAAACCGAGTAAACCATTCACTTGCAAGTTGCGCAACCACAACAAGCTTGCCAGGTTCTTCAAACAAGTGAGTTGCTTCTGGAACAATCACAATTTTTTTTGATCCCTTTTCTGCAGATAATAGGTGTAATTTGCCAAATGCTTCCTGATTCATCTGTATTACGGGTGTATCATAGCCGCCTACAATTAGAAGAGTTGGTGTTTTGACCCGTGCTAAGTATGGGTCTGCTAAATCTGGTCTGCCACCGCGAGAAACAATTGCTTGTATTATATTGGCTCCTTTAGCCGCTGCGGCCAGGGCAGCAGCCGCTCCTGTGCTAGCTCCAAAGTAACCTATCTTTAGATCACTATTATCGGCATAAGTCCGAAATAACCAATCTGTTACAACGATTAGCCTGTCTGTAAGTAATCCTATGTCAAATCTCAGATGTCGGGTTTGTTCGTCGATTACCTCTTCGTCTTCTGTTAAAAGGTCGAAGAGTAGAGTACCAAGACCTGCATCTTGCAGTACTTTTGCGACATATCTATTTCTCTTGCTATGTCTCCCGCTTCCGCTCCCATGGGCAAATAAGACTACTCTTTGTGAACCTTCTTTGATAGTCAAGTCACCTGAAAGTGATAGCGATCCGATTGGAATTTGAATGGACTGGTGATGATTTTTGTCTTCAGCTGTCAATGGCTTCAACCCTCTATCTTTTTGCAGTCCATCTGTTGATGCGCCAGTGCAAACTCTTCGTGCGCAGCTCCGACCAAAGGATAGTTAGACCTCTGACTTGAGCTATAAATGAGATGCATGTGCCTTTTTTCTTCACTTGGATTGAACATCTTGCAACAGCTAGTACTATTGGCGGAAAAGAGTCTCATATGAAAGTGACAGCTACATTGCAGATATAGGAAATAAGTACGTCTTCGTAAAGTGGCACCCTTCAAGTATGAAAGTTCCCTGCGCCTCATGTTTTACTCCTACATCTATATTATTATATGACTATTATTATTTTTATGAATAATTCTCTAATCTCGAAGATCTATAAGATCTCACGATCCGATTTAAGTCCCTTGTGCAATCGATCAGGATATTGCATCTTGTAGATACACCTGGTCCTCCAAAATTTCCTTTTAAACAACATGCTCTGCTTGTCTGCTCCTCCGATAACGAGGATAAAGCTCCTGCAAAATACGTTAATGCAGCCTTGAGTAGAGGACAGCTTACCGTCTATGTCCCAATTCATATGGATAACGCCGCAGAGAATGACACATTACGCACAACCCAATTGGGGCCCGGTATTTCGAATTTCGAAGATAACGTGAACGGTGGCAATCTTTTGACTTTGGACATTAGGTCATTTTACAATTCTCTATTAGCGGGAAACATGCAACCTTTTGAGGAATTAAAGATACTATTGGAGGAGGCGATAAGACAGCGAATTGCATCAGGCAAAAGTCAGGAAGTAACTTTTGTAAGTGGCATTGCTGGGACTCTAGCTGCGAACCAAAAGTTTGACCAATGTATTAATTCAGAGAGATGGTGGCAAAAGACCCATAGTGAGTGGCTGCATAATGGTCTAAAGGTTACCATGATATGTTCGCATCCTAGTAAAATATTTGACAAAAGTCAGTTTATGCATTATAAGCAGGCAATGTCATCCTTGCATGAAGAAATAGTCGAGCACATGACAAGCTGAAGCGGCGAAAGGACATATCTTGTCTTGACATCAGCACTCTTCTTCCTTCAAGCAAAGCGAGCGTGCAGTAGTTTACAAAGATTGACTTGAAGTTCTGGCCAGCCTATGTGTACTGCTGCTGAGTCTGACCTTTTTTGGGCTAGTGTCGAGTCGATAACAATCGTTCTGTCAGTTCGACGTGCTTACTCGGTTCCCCGAACCTAACATCGAATATTCTTACTCCCGATCCGTATGCCTTAAGTACCGTTTATGCAAATAGATTATTGCAAGGTCAAGAGGTGAATCAAAGAGAAATGCAGAACGAGCCGGAAAAGAATCTGGATAGAGGAAGGTTGGCCGCAACGAAATGGCTGCCAATGAGCGCTATAGGCGCTGCTATTCCCTTTGTCATTGGAGTTGTAATGCGACTTCCAATAGAAATGGTCTTAGTATCGGCAGCGATGACGAGCACCCTAGTATTTAGCGGTCTGTGGATGCAGTCATACGGAAGAGAAAGACAGTATAAGAGTGCGGAATAAGCCCCCATTTTTTATCCTCAAGTTTAGGTTTGCTACTATTATTATATTACAAAAGTAATAATTCAGATATCTGTATGGAAGAGAGCTAAATTCATTTTCTCTCCTGCTACCAAAGATATGGAGCTGCGTCGTCTACGCCAAATCTGTGTCCATATGAGTCCTGTCTACCTAGCATAACATCGTAGCATCCGATATTTAGCATCTCGGTTATCGTCATTGTCATTCCTGTGGCATATGGCGTCAGAGTAGCTGCAGAGGCTTGCATTTCTGCAAGAATGCGTAAGTTTATAAAAACTAATGCGTAGCTGAAATTTGCAAGTATCGACGCCCGTTCTAATCATTTGAAAGAAATCTTATTATTATTATTATTATTTAAGAAATGTTGACCGAATGTAAAGTCACTTCTTGATCCAATAATATGTGGGTCGTCTCTTGATAGTTATTGATTTCATTGAAAAATTATTCCTTGAAGAAAAGCAATACTTGTTTACTTATGACCATTTTTTTCTTGCCTTTTTTTTGCTTGCGTTTTGTGGCTGCGCAGGTTTGATTAGGTCCCGCGAGATATCCCTGAGCCACAGTGGATAAAGCATTTCTGATTTCAGCACAATAGTAGTTTTTGTATAGGAGGTCTCAATGGTCACATCATTACCCGACAAGGAATTGCTATAGGTCCTGATTACTAGTTTAATTCTAAATTACAGCTATTCGCATCTTGCTATTTAGGTTCCCCGAACATACCAGCAGCTAGGTTCAGATAGCCCAACTGCTATAATGCAGAATTTGGCTTTAAAACTTTAATTACATAATTTTTTCAATCATGCAGGATTCTTTTAATATCGCATTAACAAAAGTATGGTTCTGCTGACCATGGATGGTCGAGTAAAAGAAGCAGTGCTTGCCAAGATACACGAAACAATATCGAGCACTGAAGAAATTTTAAAGATTCAACAGATGTTATGGCATATCCCTATAACAAGGAATGATGATTTTATTTTCGGTATAGCTATTGGACGCATTTACAATTCATTCCACTACCAGACGAGACGAACCTTGAAACGCAATGCAACTGAGGAAGAGTTTGCAGAATTTCTTGACATTTTGGCTAAAAGAGCTGACGCAATCAAAAACGCGCTAAAGCAGCAGCAATAATATGCCTTCCCTTCGTTTAGAGACTTTCCTGTCTGAAGAATCTGTATGCTAGATGCAGGAGATTTGGATAGATTTAGAAAAAATAGGATTCAATTCTATCCTATTGCACAAAGCAAATTGTCGTTAAGAGAATGTAAGTTCCATAATGTTTGAGAAGGCAACCTAAAGATTATAACTACAATGTCTATGATACAGCTTTGAGAGATGGATATAACGTTTGGCAAAGCCTACCACAACCTGTCAGTTCCGTCGTTAGTTGAGGTCATTATTAAAAGAAAGGAAGGAATGCTTTCGTCAACAGGCGCTCTTTCTGTGAAAACTGGAAAGTTCACTGGCAGGTCTCCCGATGACAGATATATAGTTGATGACGAGGAAACACATAATACCATCGACTGGGGAAAGGTCAACCATCCAATTTCTGAGGATAATTTCGAAAAGATATCTCGCATGATGAAAAAACACGTGGAGGACAAGGAATTGTTTATCTTCGATGGATTTGTTGGAGCTGATCCAGAGAATAGGTTGCCTATTAGGATTGTCAACAATAGGGCCTGGCATAATCTCTTTGCACGGCAGCTATTCATTAGACCTCAACGCGAGGAATTGGAAACGCACAAACCTGAATTCACTTTGCTGTCATGTGATGACTTTGCAGCAAAGCCAGGAGAAATGGGCACAAGAACTGAGACTTTTATCATTATAAACTTTAAGAAAAGGTTGGTGTTGATTGGGTCGACTTCGTATGCTGGTGAGATCAAGAAGGCTATGTTTTCAATTATGAACTATGTGTTGCCAAAAAAAGGCGTATTTCCAATGCACTGTTCTGCGAACGTAGGAAAGAATGGGGATGCTGCCTTATTCTTTGGATTGTCTGGGACTGGCAAGACTACACTTTCGGCTGACCCTGATCGGCACCTTGTGGGCGACGACGAGCATGGATGGGCTGACGATGGCATATTTAACTTTGAGGGAGGGTGTTATGCCAAATGCATCAACCTCGATAAACAGGGTGAACCTCAGATCTGGAATGCGATACGTTTCGGCTCGGTCATGGAAAACGTTGTGATGCATGAGGGCACAAGGGAACCAGATTTTGATAACGGAAGTCTTACCGAAAATACACGTGTCGCATATCCTATCGACTACATTGACGGGGCAGTGATGCCTAGCATAGCAGGCCATCCTAAAGTAGTTGTATTTCTTACTGCAGATGCTTTTGGCGTCATGCCTCCAATAGCAAAGCTGACAAAACAGGGAGCAATGTATCATTTTATGTCCGGTTATACTAGCAAGCTGGCCGGAACTGAACGCGGCATCACCGAACCAAAGGAGACATTTTCACATTGCTTTGGAGCTCCATTCATGCCACTGCATGCATCCAAGTATGCTCAGATGCTAGGCAAAAAAATAACAGACCATGGAACAAGAGTTTATCTTATCAACACCGGATGGACGGGAGGGCCTTATGGCATAGGCAATAGAATGAACCTGACATACACGAGAGCGATGGTTACTGCAGCAATCAAAGGCAAGATTGAGGATGCACCCACACGACACCATGAAATATTCAACCTTGACATGCCTACCTCTTGCCTTGGGGTGCCAGATTATGTACTTGACCCAAGAAATACTTGGTCTGATAAGGGCAAGTACGATGCCGCAGCAAGGAGACTAGCGGCTCTCTTCGTCAAGAACTTTGAAAAGTTTGGCGACATGCCCAAAGAGATAGTCAGTGCAGGGCCGAGAATTTAGAAAAAGATGGTAGCCCGGAGCAGATTCGAACTGCTGTCTCCAGGTTTCTTTTCTCTATCTCTACGAGATCCAGAGCCTGGAATCCCTAGCCCTCAACCATGGAGATTGGCCACTAGATTCGGCACCCAGTTTTCTGCTGGGTTCGACCGGGCTAACACGAGCTACATCAAGTCGGCTGTTTATCGGATATTTTAACGCTTAGTATAGATTTCTCTAGTTACAAGACCGTACTCAAGGTCTACTTTTTTTCTCATATAAGGAATGAGACGGTAGTGTATAGAATACATATTCTTGCTCCTGACAATGATGCCTTTTACCAGCAATGACACAAAACCTCCAGCGACTCTCGAAGGAGAGGTGCCTGTCTTCATACAAAAAGAGTCTCTCTTTGCATGATATTCCTTTAAGGTAAAGTACGATCTATTCAACTCCAGGACAAGGGGCCAGACGACATTTTCCCAGACCATCCGGCGGTTCTCGGTAGAAGAGGCATGCTTGCCCTTCGTTCTAATAACCGTCTGCCGTTGTTCCTCTTCTTCTCTCACCGATCGTGACTGCTGAGGGCTGAGCAATTTGAGAGTACGTTTAAACCCCCGGTTTTATAACCTTATAACACCGTGGAGAACGACAATAATAATCCTGTAAGGCACGCACTTGACCTTCTTTCCAGAAACTGGAAAATCGATCCAAAATTGTATGATTTTCAGATTGGAAAGTATAGACATGCCGTATCTGACACTTCAATTAATGTCGGTGGGATCACATTCCATATACCCACGCTCCAAAATCCTGGCTTGTATGTGCTATGGAAGTGCCTATGGCCCGACTGCCACAACTGCTGTGAGCGGCAGGGTAGACTACCATTGACAAAGGATGATATCAGCAGAATAGCACAAAAGGTCGGCTATGCCTCGAAGGCCGAATTTGTCAGAGACGAGACAACCATCTCTAGCTGGCAAGAGGAGGAACCCTTTGGAAATGTTATTACAACACTCACTATGCTCTCGCTCAAGAGAAAAAATGACGAGAAACCCGAGGAGGATGGGACGCCGCTTCGCTGCAGATTCCTAGACGCAGAGGGGAGTTGCGGCATCCACCCGGACAAGCCAGGAGTCTGCTGGCTTTATCCATTTGCATCCTGGGTTGAAGCGGACACAAGAGGACAACCTGCCGTACACGCCACATTCCAATTTACAGGCGACTGCCCTGGCTTTTATCTAGACGAATCCCTAGATAGCATGATGCCAGTACTTAGAGAATATTCTCACAAGATTTATAGTTATAATATGGAAGTAAGCAGAACCGTACGTGAAGGATACGGCTTTGTAAATTTAATAGATTTGCGTAAAAGTTGACCGCTACTTTCCATAATTTTCCATATAGTGCATAGAGGATTCCGGGCTTATAGAGATCCTGAGAGTTATCAATATGGCGTGTTTATGAGATATGTTCCTCTATCAAAACTCCGTTAAAGTGAACACCAATAAGGCGGTAGTATATCGCTCCTTGTAAGTTGTTAAGCAAACTACTGGCTCTATGTCGCTGCTCTCTCTTCCTCTATTCTCTTATCTCTCAAAAAAGATAAAGAACAGTAAAATTACTTTCCTAATCCTTGTTGAAAGTTTCTTTTTACCTGTTCCCAGTTCACCACATTCCACCAGGCCGCCACATAGTCAGCCCGGCGGTTTTGATACTTGAGATAATAAGCATGTTCCCAAACATCTAGACCTAAAAGCGGAACGACCTTTTCTGTCTTCCATCTTGTCCAAGGGCTC
Organism: Nitrososphaera sp.; assembly: GCA_036741615.1. Classification (GTDB taxonomy): domain Archaea; phylum Thermoproteota; class Nitrososphaeria; order Nitrososphaerales; family Nitrososphaeraceae; genus Nitrososphaera. The sequence continues at coordinate 55,803 of DAINRW010000001.1, read as the reverse complement.
GTCTGGTTTGGCATGGTGATGAACTGTACGCCGTTAGTATTCTGGTTGTATACAAGCCACCCCCATCCGCTGCCTTGAATGACAACAGCGTCCTTTGAGAACTTGTCTTTAAAGTCGTTGAAACTCCCGAATGTTTTATTGATTGCGTCTGCGAGTTCGCCATCTGGCTCCCCTCCGCCACCATTTTTCATAGTGTTCCAGAACAGCGCATGGTTGTTATAACCTCCGCCGTGGAAATTCACAGCGCTCCTTGCATTCTCTGGGACCGAGTCGATATCCTTCAAAATTTCAACAATATCGTTTTTGTTCTGCCATTCCGGACCAAGAGTGCTTAGCGCTTTGTTCAGACCATCGGTATATGCCTGGTGATGCTTTGTATGATGAATCTCCATAGTTCTTGCATCGATGTGTGGTTCAAGTGAATCGTATGAGTAAGGCATTGCAGGAAGAGTAAAGTTAGCCATGTTCAATAGGAATACGTGAGATAATATATATTGTTTATTCATCAAAAGCCTACTGCTATCAGCTTGCTTGGGGAAAGACAGTAGACAATGAAATCGCATGATCGTCTATCATTGCGCCCACGCTGCCGCTCACATTGTCAATCACTATTTGCAAATTGGTGCGCTCTTGAGTAGACAAACCGTATTTTGCAGCAAGAAGATCGTTTACCTTAATTTCTGGATCAGAAATTTGATTTAAGTCGCCTGGCGCAGTGATATCCAGCGTTTTATTCATCATTTCCAATGGTATCTTGCCACTAGCATCGTTTAGGATCCTAAAGGTGATCTTGTCCACAAAGACTGAATGAGGAAGCTGCTCAAGCGCATTAGCCGTGTAGAAAGCCTGTACTTCAATAAAGCTATTCAACTCTTCAAAATTTCGACCTAAAACCTGAGTTCCGCGGGAAAGTGAAGCCAAAAGGCCAGAATCAAGAGGCACATTAATTATTACAAACCCTTCAACGAACCTTTGATCGTTACCAATTATGTTTTGCAGATCTTTACACACTATATTGATAGAACCCTGTGGCTCAAGAGTTCGGATTATCGAATTTGTATTTCTGCTGTTGTTTGCTGTGATGCTCCATTGGATTTGGGTTGCAAAGTCCTGCTTGTTCAAAATTCCGATATCTGTGTCATAGTGGCCGGGTCTTAAGGGTCCTTCATTTCCAGAGATTGTGCCGCATTCAAATTTGACGTAGTAAGTAAGGTTTCTTATCTGACTGGTTGTATTCTGCGGTTCTTCTTCTTCTTCCTCCTGGCCTCCAGTATTATTGAATGAGGCAATGCCATTTCTGTTCAGATCCGTCATTTCCATAATCTTCGGAAGATCGTCTATCGGATAATGTGAGGACGCTTGAATCTGGGCAGCAATGTTTCTGCCGTCCGCCAAACTGGAAATCTCTACAATGGCCGCTGTACTATCTTCTTCGGTTTCTTCACCATCCTGAATTGAATAATTTCCAATATTTCCGAGAGGATCTGAAGAAATGATATATTTGGATTGATCGGCAAGGGAGTTATGAGAGAGCGAAACCATTGTAGGCTTTACTTCATCCGAACTATTTGCAGCAAGAATAGTTAGGATATCCTTACCATGTGGTAGCGTGAAAAGCGAAGATGTGATGACTGTTGCTGCTATTATTGACCCTATAACAGCCATCCTGTATCGCAACACTTCGTTCAACGTACCCGCTTTGTAATAATTAAATCATTGGAGACAGTACATAACAACCTACTACATGCTCTTAAGGATTAAATATACACCCCAAGAAGTCTTTAACGTGCGATCAGGCAGACAAAGGGTTCCCTGCTTCGCTTTTGCTGCAGCTCTTGCAGTATTATCAACGATTGCAGTGGCATTACCTGGTCAGAAGGCTTTTGGGGATGGTCTCACCTCAGAAACCTTCAGCGCGTCCCTTGGCGATAGGAACGCAGAAATGTTGGTAGAAGTGAACCCGCCCATTCTTACTGATGATACTCGAGATGAAGCATATATACTCTTCAGGCTATACGATGCAAACACAAACGAGACGATCCCTTTTACGACCTTCTTCATTAGTATAGAAAAGGGAATTGGAGAAGATGCCGAGACTATAATGCCTTCGACTCTCTTTCATACGGAGAGCGGCCTGCTCAGACTGAGAGTGCAGCCTGCAGAGGGTGAATTGCAGATCTTTGGAACGCAGGAGCAGTTTCTTAACGCATGGGTTGCAGACCCTGGGGGGACCGTTAACATACAGGGCCCTCTCTTCCTAGAAGGAGGAATATATCACCTTAAAATAGAGATCTTTGGCGTTGATAATATACGCAACATATTCGCAGACGAGAATATCCCACGATTTGATTCTTGGCTAAGTGTAGGAGATGTCTATACGCAAACTATTGATTATCAGGGTCAACCTTATGATACTACCATAATATCGTATTACGATAGGGTAGGCAACTTTAGCTTCGATGCAGGTAAGCAGCAGTTCACATGGTCTATGCCATTTGATTGGAATGTCTCAAGAATCGAAGACACAAACATATTTGTACATGAAGAAGTAAGAATTCCTAAATCTCTTTCAGGAATAGGAGATACTACCTCGTTTGCTGCTGCCGTGAATGGTAATCCAATATCGGGAAGAATGATCACGGTCGATCCCTATTCCTCACAGCAGGATCTTACCCTGCACTACTTGATCAACAAGAACGATATACTCCGTATGGCCGGCGATATTTCTGAAGGCGATTCTGCAATGGTATTTACACTTGCACCAGCCACAGGTCAGGCTGCGCAGACAACAGGTGAAATAGTCACAGAGACAGGAAACGTTATGGTACTACTGGACTGGGCTCCGGATCAGCTTACTGCAAATGCGCAATCAACGCTGACACTTAGCTTCTACGACGCTTTCTCGGGACAAACAATTGGAGATAATGTAAACTACAATCTGCGCATCTTAGATAACAATGGCAGTCAGGTATACGCACAGACAGGGCTCGTTGCAGCCGGTGGAACTGGCACCCAGACGGTTGATTTTCCTGCAAATGAGAATTATCGCATGGAGATAGAAGTCACAGGTATAGCAAGGGATGGACAGTCGTTAGACCAGACAAGAAACGGCATCGCAAGGGGCGTTGTAGTAGTGCCAGAATTTTCCGCTGGCTCCCTTATCACATTAACCGCAGTCACAAGCATCATGGGTGGAATAATCATTGTGTTAAAGAGGTCAGAGAAGATAACCAGGCTTGAGCCTTAAATGAACCTCTTTTATGATAACCTTTCGGAAAAACTGTACAGAGAGATTCCTGACACGATTACTGCAGCCAATAAAGTAATGCTAAATATTGAGCACTTCGAAGCGGGCCAGAGTTATGTTATTGCCAAAGTGGAGAACAGGTATGGTGACACTGTCAACATAAACATTCAAGGCGGGGCACAGGGCATTGAATTGCAGGATAGCCTCTTCAAACTCACGGGTAAATGGCCAAGATTTGCGTACGTCATGACAACCATAAAAGATACAGGGGAGGTGCTAGTACGTAAGCTGCCTGTAATAGGTGTAAAAGATTGGGTCTTAATATATGAAGATGACCTCTTTTTGCTCGCAGTAAAGGATGCATATGATGAGTTGGATATTAGGATAATTGAGTAATGTAATGTCTGGCGAAGCGCAGAGTTTCTCACCTACTGCACTTCAACCAGACCGTTTGTTCCCCATCGGTTTGGTCGATGTAAGAATAGTACAACACAATGAGAATTTAAATGTGATGATCTTTGAAGCAAAGTCGACCCACGTCTAAGCAAATGTGGTGAGCATATGAGTTTTAATCCTATTATCATTGAATTTGGACTTTCAATTTAATTGCAGGTTGCTTAGTTGATAGAAAAGGTTTGACTATAACCTGAACGGAACCAACGGTTATAGAACCAAGCATGGTTAGAATCAGGTTGAACGACTATTAGGTGTAGTAGATTGTACTCTAATAACCCTAACCTGTAAATGTTTCGTGAGTATTATACTCCATAAACATTGGTCAACTCCTAAGCACTCGTTGGCGTTGTATCATAATTTGCAATCCTGGACTGTCGACAAGTTCATAACAACAAAGGGGCTAGAGATAGAGATAGTTCTTCGCTTCTCCTGGCGTTTTGATAGAGAAGAGACCGACCGACCCTGACGTATGTAAGTAAACGTACACTTTTTGGTAGGATTTTGCTTAACAATTTGGTATATTTAGATCAAATAATGTTTCCAGAAATACCTTTAAATGACATTCATCATTAGTGCGATCTAGAAATGCCCATTGTAGGTATTGATGATCTTGCCATGTATATCCCGAAGCTTTACATCGATTACAAGGATTTTGCTGAAGCAAGAGGGATATCTCCACAGAAACTCGAATATGGTATTGGGATTAAGAAGATGGCTATTGCTGACACTAACCAGGATTCTGCCTGCATGGCTGCAAACGCATGCATGAAGCTGATGCAGAAGAACCACCTTCATCCTGAGGACATTGGAAGGCTCTATGTCGCTACTGAATCATCGCTGGATGAATCCAAGGCAATGAACTCCTTTGTTATTGGAATGTTAGAGCAGATCTATGGGGAAGGTTCTTTTGAACATGCTGGTGGCATTGAATGCAAATTTGCGTGTGTGAGTGGCTCTTATGCCCTCTATGACAACGCAAACTGGATAAGGGCGGAGGAAAATAATGGCAAGGATGCTATAGTCGTTGTAAGCGACATAGCCAAGTATGATATTGGTTCTACTGGAGAATATACGCAAGGTGCTGGGGCCGTTGCTCTCTTGGTAAAAGAAAACCCCAGGCTTTTAGCCTTTGATCCAAAAGTTCTATCGACAACGATCAAGAATGAATACGACTTTTACCGTCCCTTTGGTAAAGAAACGCCGCTTGTGAATGGAAGCTACTCAAATTTGTTATATCTAATATCGGTTAGGAAGGCATTTGACGCTTACAAGGAGAAGGCAATCAAAACAGGGCTTGTTAGCCTTAAGGACGGTGAATCCATAACTGATCACATAGATTACTTCGCAGTACACCTTCCCTATAGAAAGATGGGCGAAAAGGCTCTTGCCTATCTGTTGAGACACGAATGGCGCCATCTCCCCCGGTGGAAGAATGTTATCAAGGAGGTTGGAATGCCCGAGCCGTACCCGAAGGATCCTCGTGGAACCATCGAGTCCATTCTTGCGGACACTGAATTTATGAAAGCTGATGAGCGGTTCAGAAGGGCGTTTATGCAGACCTCATTCTACAACGAGGTATACGAAAAGAAGATGGCCACCTCTCTTGAAGCATCTGCACTTATTGGCAATTTGTATACTGCATCGATGTATATGGGCCTCCGAAGTATGCTGGAATTCGAATTCAAGAAAGGAATAAACCTTGAACAAAAGAGGATTGGATTTGGCTCTTACGGTAGTGGCAGTAGCGCAATGGTCTTTAGTGGAACGATACAACCGCAGTACAAGGAAATTGTAAGCAGGATGGACCTAGATGCAGAGATAGGCTCAAGACAAAAACTGACAATGGAAGAATACGAGAGACTGCATCGGAACGAGCGCGATTTTGATGATTCGATTGTTCAGGCCCATAAAGAGTTTGTCCTCGTTAAGGTCGGCGGCAATACTGCCGAGAAGGCAGGATTACGAGAATACAGCTATCTCAGTTAACTATTAGCTAGCTAACTAACTATCTTGAATTCTATTCCCTTTTGTTTCAGAAAGTTTATCAAGCGTTGAGCGTGTTTTTCATTTTCAAGCTCTAGACTCAGGTATACGCCAGCTGTTCCCGCAGGAATATGAGCGCTCAGCCTATCATGATCCACTTCAACTATATTGACGCTCAGCTCTGCAATGCCATCTACTACACTCTTAAGAGCACCGGGTATGTCGGGTAGTAGGATAAAAATCTTAAGTAATCTTCCCATTTGCATCAGGCCTTTAGCTACCACCTGACCTAAGAGGTACATGTCAACGTTTCCCCCTGATAGGATGGTTGCAACATTGTCTTTCGCATTGCCAGCTAGGGTACCATTTGATAGAAGGTAAGCGAGGCTGGCTGCCCCTGCCGGCTCAGCTACCAATTTGGCTCGTTCCATCATAAGAAACATTGTCTTAACTATCGAAGCGTCGTCAATTAAGACAATATCATCAAGATGTTTTCTTAGAATCTGATATGTGAGTTCGCCTGGTTGTTTGACGGCGATTCCATCTGCTATGCTGTAGCCCCGCTTCGTAGGCTGAAGAGATCCTTTGGCAAACGATTCTTTCATAGCTGGAAATGCATTGGATTCTACCCCTATTATTCTCACATTTGGTTTTCTTGACTTGACTGCAATTGCAACACCCGCAGCAAGGCCTCCCCCGCCTACAGGCACGTATATCGCATCGACATTTGGGAGATCTTCAAGAAGCTCAAGACCAATGGTGCCTTGGCCAGCAATGACATCAGGATCATCAAAAGCATGGATTATTGTACTTCCTTCTGCCTTGGCAATCTCCTGCGTTGCCTCCCATGCCTCGTCATAATTTGCCCCGCGCCGAATTACTTTAGCACCATATGACCTAGTAGCTGCAACTTTAGCAGGCGATGCATTCTCTGGCATGACAATTGTGCATGGTATCTTTTTTATCATAGCAGCATATGCCACGCCTTGAGCATGGTTACCAGCGGATGCAGCAATGACGCCAGAGTCTGCCTGCCTTTTGGATAACTTGTTTATCTTAACGAAAGCGCCACGCACCTTGAAAGATCCAGTCACCTGCAGACATTCGAGCTTGAGAAACAAATTTTTCCCTGCAATGCCAGAGAATGTCCTGGAAGTTTGAAGAGGCGTTCTTTTAATTGTTCCTGATAAGATCTCTTGCGCTTTGACAATATCTTGAACGGTCGGTATACGCCTCTCTTTTTCGGGGTCCCATATACTTGCTTCGTTCATCTGTTTATGCAATCCATCAGGAGTTCACGCCTTAATTATAATTTGTGTTGACCTGAAGTATAAAAGACAGTCGCCACTTGTAACGACAAATAGGTTTTAGTTTTGGACCTGTTCTCGGGCTTGCAAAATTAATTCATGAATATTGCAGTTCGCCAAGAACTCTCAAAATGCTGAATTGTTGCCCAACATGTATGTCAATGACTCCCATTTTATTCGTCATCTAATGAGGCTATGTTCATCTAGCGCGTTAATGTCTAATAATACAAGTCGACGCTCCTGACCGCAAGGAATAACCACAAGATGTATATTTGATAAACACACGGCCGATATTTCATAAATATAAATGAATACTATAAAAAATTAAATAAAATGGAAAGAAATCTCTATGAAGGGCAGCCTTCCATCTTTTGGATCCAATATCCTTTTTCTCTAATACTTTTCTCCACAAATGGCGGGGCTTCCTGTATATGACAAAATTGACATTCTTCCTGAGTCATTTTCTGTCCGTCTTGGTCCGCTGTGGAAAGATATTCTTTGCCATATTCAATTGCCTTCTCATGGGGTGTATCTGCGTCTACAACCACATCAAAATGCATTGTTCTTCCATCCTTTTTTGTAACATAAGTGTCGTATACTGCACATTCCATATTGGGACGAAATAACCCACTATGATATTTATTCCATTTGCTTGTTCTCTGCAAGTGGTTAAGCACGTAAACTTGAACTAGTTGTAGTGGTGCCTCAAAAGAAGCCCCTCATTCCCTGATGGTCAATCTACTGCGCACTTTTCCTATACAGCTCAAATATCCTAACAAGGTGATTATTTGTGTCAGCAATGTAAAGAGAATACCGTCTAATCTTGACTTCGCTTGGTTCAAACAGGCCAACGGCGTCATTCGAGAGTTCATCAAAATTATATGTGGAATTCATTTCAGACCCTACCTGATGTATTTTCCTATCTTGTAAAAAAGGAGTCCAGGTGCCCGTATATCAACTACCAATCGATGACCTTGATCAATTGGAGTTTCTTTTTTATCTAGAACATACGACGCTGAATTTGTAGGGTCCACAAAGTAATTATCTAAGACGTCTTATTGACGTGCAGGCAAAACATCGATGCTACCTGGCCTGATGTCTCTTATTTTATCTTCGTACTGCAATTTTTTATCTCAAATGACACTCCCTGATCATACAAGCCCTTTGAAATGCTACGACTAAGGCCGTCCTCTACAGCTTTTATCCTATGGTTGTCTTGAATGATGTCATCTGGAATATCGATCTCTATCTGCACTTCAAGTATCATTTTTTTCGTTTTAACCATTTGCCGATGGCTATACCTGCCTGAAGACTCTATTTCAGTCTTACATTATCGTAGAAAATCTTTATTGGATGTCCACGTATCTAATAGTTGGATGTATCCCAGCGATATATTTTCGAGAATGTATGCAGGAGATAGCAGTACTAAACTCTATCCCAAGAAAGAAGAGGCACCTTCAGAAATGGACGATATTCTACAGACAAATCTCTTCAATGTGATGCTGAATCGCCGATCACAACGTAAGTTTGAGGATCGTGAAATAGAGGATTGGAAGCTTGAAATGATATTTGCTGCGGCTGATACTGCCCCAACCGCAGGAGGCTTTCAGGGCTTCGAAGTTTATCACGTGAAGAATCTCGATGTCAAGCTCAAATTGGTCCAGGCTGCAAACAACCAGCCGTATGTGAACGCACCAGTAGTGCTAGTGTTTTGTATGAATCCGTCAAGAGTCAAGATGAATTTTCCTCCTCATATAATCAAAAAGTTCTCTGTCCAGGATGCAACCCTTGCAGCCGCTTATGCACAGCTTGCGGCCCATGCACTAGGTCTCACGTCCGTGTGGATTGGTATGATAGACGAGCAAAAGGTGATGCAGGCACTAGTCACTGATCTTACCCCTGCAGTTATCTTGTGTCTTGGTTATTCGCAAAAGATGCTGCATCCTAAGCCAAAAAGAAAACTGACTGAGCTGATAAATGAAATCTGACTATTGACAACATATACTTGCTCTGCTGTGTAGCAATAATCAATATTATACATTTAGTATGGTACTCTTCGGGCTTATAATACAATATATCTTTCGATCGTAGTGCAACTGATGGATATTGAAAAGTTATTACTTTTTACTGATGGGAGACTAGACTTCAATCTATAGAGTCATCCCAGCCGTCCAGGAGAATAGTCACTGGAGGAGAGTAGCATATTTCCTTAGAATTACTAATGTGGTTTTTTTTCCGCAAGTCGTCTATTGTTCTTTTATTTTGGAAGTCTCAGACCCGAATCTTTCTTCGCTAGCCTTGTAATGCATCCGCCGTTTGTCTGGGTCACTCTTATCTATTGTACATTTATTCTAAGCAGCTTAATCCTCGACTGATAACATGATATGCATTAGCGTGTCATCTTATGCAGTATCTCTTCAACAGCGCCGACCTCCCTCGACAACATGTCAGTCGCCTCTTCTGTTATCTTTGCGGTGTCAAGAAATGCTTCCCTTTTTTTAGACTTCCTGTTCTTTAGGATCTCAATATCAAAGTAGTTAGTGACCCCTTCTTCGCCTTGCATCAGTCTATTATAATCAATTAGGACAGGTGAAGTCATATAAAATTCCACGAGTAGAGCATTTAATTTTGAAAGAAGCTCGATTTTCTTGCTGCGGGCGTCTCTAAACTCTGGAAATTGATCTTCTACGACAGCTGTCTTTTCACTAAGCTGCTCAACAAGCCTTTCGTCTTCAAACATTCTTGCAAAAAGTTCGTCGAAGCCTAAGTTCTTAAAGCCTCTTTTTTCCAATTCCGTAGCAAGCATTTTATCAGCAGCGCTTGTCATGTTGTCTGAAACTGATGCGGCAGTGTCTTCGAGTTTTATAAGCTCCTTCCGGATATCAATGACCTGGCTATCTACCCTATAGTAAAGTAAGACGTGGAATTGAATGCCGAAATAAACACTCATGTAAAACTGGTCAGTTTCTTTCGTAAATGTGCAGTATATCCTGTGCAGATCTTCTGTAGCTGATTGGAGGACCCCGCTAAACGTCCAACCTTCGAATGCATTCCCAAGACGTTCGTAGAAGTCCTGTACTTTCCGCAGATCAAAAGTGCCAGCCTGAGTTATTGTGCCGTCACCTAGCATTGCATTTCCATGGCGCAATACAATGGAAGGTTTTATAGCACCAAGAAAAGCCTCTTGCACCCTCTCGGTTGCTGTATTTATTTGCCGGGAAAAATAATCGTCTCCTTTAAAGGGTGCTCTCATAGTCAGACGGTGTATCTTACTGTTTAATATATTCACGTTTAAATGGAATGCACCCTAAAGTCAACTCAGACTTGCCTGCAGCAAAAGAGCAGAAGAACGGCAATGGGGGTAGCGGTGTCAGCAAGGATCTTTTCGATATGATGATGAACAACGATAACACTAATAGAGAACAAGCCAAAATAGTTGACTCTGAAACCCTTGTCTCCCAGACTCAAGATAGGATATGGCGTGCGCTCAAACGTCGTTTTCAGTACGATGTATCGCTTCAGCCAGGCCAAGAATTCCTTTTAAACCATGTTAGCACAAAGCTGCCTCTTGTGATAATGTATGCCGACCTGGTGGGGTCAACTAATATGAGCATGACGTTACCTGCTGACAAACTGACTACTATAATAAGGGCTTTTACGTATGAAATCTCGCAGGTTATTTACAACCACAAAGGTTACGTACTCAAATACGTGGGAGACGCTGTTATTTCGTTCTTTCCTGCTAGCTATAACAAACTGCTTGCATGCGATAGGGCAGTACAATGTTCTAAGTCGATGCTTACGGTAGTAAAAAATGGTATAAATCCAATTCTTAATCAATATGATTACCCTGAGCTAAATGTTAAGATAGGGATGGACGAGGGCGAGAATGTCATCGTGCAGTACGGTCATGACCGAAGCTCACAAATTGACATTCTTGGCTACTGCATGAACATAGCAGCTAAAATAACATCGCTCACAGGGGCTAACAGAGTCTCAATTGGGCAATATGTATATGAGATGTTACATCCGTCAATCAAAGGAAGTTTTAACGAGGTCAAATTTAGTACAGATGAATGGAGGTATACGGATAGGCATACTGGCCAGATCTATAGAGTGTATTCGATGAACGATGGACTAGGGTAAAGATATTAGGTCAACAGATATGACAGAGGCTCTATCTCAAAAGGAGAATTTAACGGTATGACTTTTGTTTTCTGCGTCGTGCGCCAGGACCGCCAAATTTCTTCGATTCTGTCTGCCTGCTGTCTCCGGATAACAGGTGCCTGTCATATTCTGTTATCTTTTTTCTTATCTCCTCTCTGATACTTCTAGTTAGAGGATGTTCCTTTGGATCCTTGCCTCCCTTTTCTTGGCCTGTAAGGGCACGTGATATTGCCACTGCACCTGCGAAAGCCTGTCCCATAAAGCCACCACCGTGGACTTGCACGTCGACATCTATCCTGTTGCGCAATTCACCGATGAGAGTAAGCGGCATAAGGAGGAGCTCTCTTGCGATCTCCGGTGTCACCATTTCTGCCGGCCTATTGTTCATCCTCACCTTGCCAGTACCCTTGGAAATGGTGGCGACGGCCTTGCTCGTCTTGCGCTGCCCTGGATATAGCTCTACCTTATTTATCATTCTCCCTTCCACCCTATCTGCTTGGCAACTTCGCCGAGAGAAATATAGTAAGATTCTGGTTTTGTAATCTTTGAGTCATCAAATGATTTCATGTCGGCGCCTCTCATATCTTCAGGAACTCCCATATATACCCTCAGACGCTTAAATGCAGTTATGCCGTCTGGTTTACGCTTTGGCACCATCCCTCTTACCATCTTAGACAAGATGGTATCCGGCCTGCGTGGATGAAACGGACCATGAATAGGATTGGTCACGGAGTTGATCTCCAAATGTTCTTTGTATGAATCAATTGTCTTGTACCTGTTACCCGATAGCATTGCCTTCTCTGCATTGACGATTGCTACTCTATTACCTTCCAATAATAACTTGGACACGTGTGAGCACATCCTACCGGCAATGCAGTTAGTCGCGTCGACTACTATCGTGGTCTTGTTATGATGCTGGACTGCTTTTTGCTCAGCCAACTATCCTCACTCCTCTGCCATCGGGGTGCACGTTTATCAAATCGTCAAATGTCACAACCTTGCCGCCTGAATCTATAATTTTTCTAGCGGCCCCTTGTGATATTGAAAAGGCGCAAACGGTCAGCTTGTGACCAAGGCTTCCAGTTCCGAGAACTTTACCTGGAACCACTACGACCTCATCGGCCCTGGTTATTTGAGCAAGCCTGCTGAGATTAATCTCACGTCGATTGGACCTGGGACCCTCAAGCTCCTGCTGCAATGCTCTCCATATCGGTGCCTTGCTCTTCTTAAAGGCATTGCGAAGGGTCCAAATTGTACTATCAATCGCTGTCTGGGCAAACATCTGTAATATAAAGTCGTATTAAAAAGTCCCCAAATAAATGTAATGGCTTGGTATCCTTGCAGCCAACGATTGATCAGCTCATTTCCGTTTTAATTCGCCTGCCTGCATATCCTATGACTAGTAATGTGAGTGAAAGCCAAATTGCATCGCCTGCAGCTAGATCTGGGAAAGTACGGGTATGAACTAATACCCTGGTATCAAATCCCCATGTCTAGGCGCTCTTTGGAACCTTCAGCGAGGATACCAACTGTTTGAAGCTTTTAATTTTTGCAAAAAGTCGCTCCCCTGCAGCCAGCAATATCTCTTCTGCAGTAAGTGCGCCATTTGACTCTAGTATGAGTATCGTCTCATCCTCCTTCTCGCCATCTTTTACTACTGCTGCGGAAGTCGGCTGCCACTTCGCGTGATCTTTGCCAGTCCCTAGCCTCGCGTATGCTTCAAATTTCAATTTCTGATTTGGTGCCAAGACCACAATGGGAATGTCTTTACTTACGGGTTTAACCGTCTCATCTTCTGATACGAGCTCGCCTGAGGCCACACCCACAGTCTTTTCGTTTGCCTCGGCATCAAGAACCAAAAGAACTCTGCACCTGCTGCATCCAAGAGTGCTCTTGCAGTCGCAATCATGAGGCATTACGAATCTGCCAGGATCAGTGCGAAGCGGAATTAGCCCAAGTCTATGTGCGACGGCTTCATCGTGCATAACGGATGAATTTTCAAGTATCACGACATCATCTATTGCAAGGGTCGAAACTTCGCTTATCGCCAACCTCCTTAGAGAATTTACATATTGCCTTGGGATATTGTTAAACCTGACAACAATCCTTTCATTCGTTTTTTCGACAATCTCAGCGGACGCAGAAACCAATATTCTAACAACTATCCAAAACAACCTTAAAAATCTACCGAAAGTTGCAAAAATTCTGCATCATGCGCCTTGACAGGCATATATATTCCGGAAATGGATGATCTCATTAGATGACAGACAAATTTACGGTCGCACGCCTCATTTTGGATGGCGACAAATTTGAACTGTTGGTCAAGCCGGATCCAGCACTCGAATACAAGATGGGCAAAAGATCAGACATTTCAGGTGCACTCGTATCAGATGAAATTTACTCTGATGCCAACAAAGGCTCGAGGGCATCAAGCGAGAAGATGATGAAGCACTTCAAGACCACCGATTCGATAGATATTGCCAAGCAGATTCTCACAAAAGGGGAGCTTAACCTCACCACTGACCAACGAAGGAAGATGGTTGAGGAGAAGAAAAGACAGATAGTGCAGTTCATAAACAGAAGCTTTGTCGATCCCAAAACACACTTGCCACATCCAATTGTGAGAATAGAGGCTGCAATGGAAGAAGTGAGAGTGCCTATAGACCCATTCAGAAAGGTGGATGATCAAGCGAAAGTAATAGTAGATGCCCTCCGCAAGATACTGCCGCTAAAGTCAGAGACCGTTAAGCTGACAGTAACGGTCCCACCACAATTTGCAGCCCAGTCATATAGTGTGCTAAAGTCAACTGGCGACCTCCGGTCTGAGGAGTGGCTTGCTGATGGGTCACTTAGAGCAATGCTTGATATAAATGCCAGTATCAGAGGCCAATTTCTTGATCGGCTTGGGGCAGTAACAAAGGGATCGGCTCAAGTGAAGGGAGACTAGACAAAGTATCCACACTAAAAATATAAGTGCGGATAACCTACCAGCAAAAGGAGAGAAAAGGATATGATGAAAAATGACCATACGCTTTCGGAAGGGTTTTTTGCCCAAGTGGTGAGCCTTTGAGCCATGCATGAAGTGAAGAGAAGATACGTCATCCCCGGAGACAAGATTGCTGAGGGGAATTTTAGGCCACTCATGAACGTTATCAGGTCGGGAAATGCTCTCGTCGCTACCAGAATTGGGATTGCAGAGACTGGACGCGATGGAGTCAAGGTTATTCCTCTATCAGGTGTGTATATCCCACGAGTAAATGACCTTGTGATTGGCAAGATAACAGATCACTCATCTCTCTCGTGGGAAGTAGACATCAATTCCTGCTTTTCTGCTCATTTGCCTGCACAAGATGTCTTCGGAAGGGATTTTTCGTCCGCAAGAGATGACATGACAAAGCATTTTGCAATAGGCGATATGATAACGGCAAGAATTATTGCATTTGATCGGACCAGAGACCCCATGCTTACTGTTCAAGATCGAGACCTTGGAAAGATCCCTCGGGGTGAGCTACTTAGGATATCGGCTACCCGGGTTCCACGCCTTATAGGCAAGCGCGGCTCCATGATCCAAACAATAGAACAAGCAACTCAGACGCGGGTTCTAATAGGTCAGAATGGAATTGTAGTCGTGACCGGCCGTTCACCAGAGGGAGTAAACTTGGCAGTGAGGGCTATTAGAATGGTAGAAGAGGAAGCACACACCGCGAACTTGACGCAACGTATTAAAGGACTTTTGAATGTTCCAGATACGCCCACGGCCCCCGCTCAAGAGAGAGGTCAGCTGGTCGCAGGGGCATCTAAACCAGGAGAAATTGAATCCACCATTGATGAGGTGGAAGAAGAATTGGAGGTTGAGGGAGAAAAGTGACTCAGACAAGAAATTTGATAGACGAAAATGGCAAAAGAACAGACGGAAGAGGTATTGACGACCTACGCGCTGTCAAAATAACCGTAGGTTCGGTGAAAAATGCAGATGGTTCGGCGTTCATTGAGTTTGGGAAGAACAAGATACTAGCAGCGGTATATGGGCCTCGAGAAGTGCATCCTAAGCACATGGCACTTCCTGACAGGTGCGTGCTTCGATGCCGTTATCATATGGTTCCATTCTCTACGGACACGAGAAAGAATCCTGCACCTTCCAGAAGGGAAGTCGAGATTTCTAAGGTGATGCGAGAGGCGCTAGAGCCTGCACTGATGCTTCAGGATTATCCTAGGGCAGCGATCGATGTTTTCGTAGAGGTGCTACAATCTGATGGTGGCTCTAGGTGTGCAGGCATCACCGCTGCTTCAGTTGCATTGGCAGACGCCGGTATCAGTATGCACGATCTAGTGGCTTCCTGTGCGGCAGGTAAAGTAGATAACAGGATCGTGTTAGATATTAACGATGAAGAGGATAAGGAAGGTCAAGCAGATATGCCTGTCGCATACATGCCTAGGCTAGAACAGGTAACACTTTTGCAACTGGACGGCAGGCTTGAGCCTGAGCAATTTAACGAATGCCTTGACAAGGCAATTGGCGGCTGCAAGATCGTATATGAGATCCAAAAGCAAGCGTTGATGCAAAAGTACTTTGGCAATGAAACGGAACTAAAGGAGGAGGTACAATGAGTTCATCAAAGAGATCGACCATAATCGTTGAACACCTTCGCAAACAGCAGATGTGGGATGCTCTGTCCAGGGGGAAGAGGCTTGATGGCAGAGACTTTGGCGAAACTAGGCAACTAGAAATTGAGACGGATGTTATCAAGAAGGCAAATGGCTCTGCAAGGGTAAAGCTAGGTGACACCGAAGTTATTGCTGGCGTCAAAGTCGAAACAGGCGAGCCTTTCGAGGGTCTTGAGAACAAGGGCGCTTTAATTGTTTCAGCAGAAGTACTGCCTACGGCTTCGCCATATATTGAGCCCGGTCCTCCAGATGAGGAGGTGGTTGAGCTTGCGAGGGTTGTCGACAGAGGCGTCAGAGAATCAGAGATGATTGATCTCGAAAAGCTAGTGCTTGTACCTGGCAAGATAGTATATACAATATTTGTTGACTGCAGCGTGCTCAATGCTGACGGCAACCTGTTTGATGCGACATCATACGCTACTGTCGCAGCGCTGCTTACCTCAAAGTTGCCAATATTTGAAATGCAGGATCAAAAAGTGGTAGACAGTGGGAAAACACAACCAATGCCTGTAACAAGTACTCCAGTCTCAGCTACCGCCGCAAGAATTGGTGATTATGTACTGATGGATCCTAGCGCTGAAGAAGAAGCCTGCATGGACTCACGAATAACTATAACAACCACAGATGAGGGTTTTTGTGCGACCCAGAAGGGACACACTGGCTCATTCACCCCAGACCAGATTAAAAAGGCGGCAGAAGCAGCAACAATTAAAGGAAAGGAGATACGGGCAAGATTGAAGGAGTTAGTAGTAAACAATGGCTAAGAGGAAAAAAACCTCAACATCTCTCACTGGACTTGGGGTTAAGTTTGGGGCCACAGTCCGCAAACGTTATGGTAAGGTTCATCGCACACTTCACAAGAAGCGAAGATGTCCATCCTGTGGTTCGATTAGGTTCAGCCGTCAGGCAGCTGGGATTTGGCATTGCCCTAAATGCAATTGCAAGATAGCCTCAGGGGCATATGATATAGAACTTGAGAAGTTTCAAAGCTAAAATCAGGGTGACTACTAGATCCGCGCGTATAGCAGCAAGCATTTATCATGCGCTAGCTCCGGACTTCCATATGATGCCAGCTAGTGACAATAAGACATCTTTCTCACTGAAAGCGACCCATGTTGTTTTCAGAATTGAGACTAGTGACATCGCATCTTTGCGTGCAAGCGTGAATTCTTACTTAAGGTTGGCAGACGCATCTTATAAGTGCCTGACGGTATGACTTTATATGCTCCTGATGTGAATACCTTAGCAATTTATGAGTGAACAAGAACTTCCCCCTTGGGTAAGAGAACAAGTATCTCGGTTACAGCAACTCCAACAGAATCTGCAGGCGATCATGATGCAAAAGCAACAGCTGGAGGTTGAAATCGCAGAGACGGATAGGGCCCTTCAGGAATTGAAAAAAGCAAGCCCAGATGATGCAATATACAAGAACGCAGGCTCTGTGCTCATCAAAGCTAAAAAAGAAGACGTACTGAAGGAGCTGGATGAGAAGAAGGAGCTGTCAAATACGCGTGTTATGGTTCTTGGTAAGCAGGAGACAAGAGTAAAAGAAAACCTAAAGGAAGTTGAAAACAAGATAAACGAAATGATCCGCGGTATGCAGGCTGGTGGCTCTCCCCCAACTGGATCATCTGGCGCAGGTGGCCCAAGAACATTGGGATAATTCCTGTCCTTGCTTGACTTTCCAATATAAATTTTCAAAACTCTATTTTCTTGGATTTCGAGGTAGGGGTAGAGGATTCATTTCAGAAATATTCCGAGTGTGGAGAGATCTAGACTGATATACAAGGGCCAAAAGCTGTATCTTATAAAATGTAACAATTGACACTGCTAGATTATGAAATATATTGTTATAGCGGTTTAAAACAAATAATGTAGGTGTCTGTCAGAATTGTAGTAGACGAAAGAGAAAGGAATAGCAATATACCTGAGCTTCTGAAAAATGCAGGCGCTATAATTGACTTTACACAGTTAAAGGTAGGTGATTATGTCGTTTCATCTGAAACAGCAGTAGAACGCAAAACTGTGCGTGACTTGATAAGCTCAATTTATGATGGCCGCTTGTTTATACAGTGTTCTGATCTAGTAAAGTACTATCAAAAGCCATTATTGATAGTTCAAGGCAATCTCGCCGAGCTGGCTGAAACTCCTGAGGATACAGAAGACGCCGATACTAAGCCCTTTACAGAGAGGATGCTGCTTGCATACGATGCGCTTATCACGGTGGCTATGGAGTTTAGAATTCCTACTATTCACACGCCTTCGGCGGAACAAACGGCGCAGCTCCTAGTTACACTAGTCAACAGGAGCTTGCGAGAAGGCAAGGCGAAAGGGCCCCTGCTGAGAAAAATTAAGAAAGATAATCCTATCTATATTCAACAACTTTCCGTCCTTGCATCTTTGCCTGGAGTAGGAGAGAAACTTGCTGCCCGGATGCTCAAGAAATTCGATACTCCAATTAGGGCGCTTAACGCCTCTGCAGCAGAACTTTCTATCATATCTGGATTTGGTCTTACAAGGGCAGAACGAGTGCGTAAGGTCCTTGATGCCTCCAATGATGTCAAACAAGTATTGCAGAGGACTCTCTTTGATGATCAAGACGAATAGATCGAATTCTAATATTATATATAGAAAGATACAGTTCGGATACGTATCTTTCATTGCATTTTGGCGGTTAGCATGGTTCGAGAACGAACTGAAAGAGAAAGCCAGCAACTCGCTCAGATGAGCTTGTATTTTCGCCTCAATCTATTGCCGCAAAGCCTGCACTCTTTTGCATTAACTCCAAAAGTCCTGCCACATGCGCTGCAGTATGTTATCCACTTTCTTGTATGTGTGATACCTTTGCTGGCTAGTGACTTGACCGGGATCTTCATAGTCGTTGCAACATTAGCAACCGCATAATCATCAGTTATTAAGATAATCTCTAGCTGCAGTGCTAACGCTATAATTGAAATGTCTGCCTCTGAAAGTCTTGCATAGTCTCCAGTTCTCCTAGATGCAGAGAGCACTTTTTCGATGCTTATTTTATCTGGAGTTAGTACTCGTAAGCTGTTGGATTCAAGCAGTGCATCTATCGCCCCATGTGACTTTTTTATATGCTTAACCTCATCAAAAACAGCCTCTGTAGTGCAATATCGACTTTCAGATGATTGAAATATCAAGCCTGTGTAAAATGCTCCCGCATCTAGTGCACATCTAAAAGCCGAATCTTGAGAATCCAAGCTTTGTCAACTGCCTCATTCCTTTTTTCTGAAGCCGTAAGAATACTGCATCTTCTGAACATCGCATAATCTTAATAGGGTCGTTTGCCTGAACCTTGAATGTTTCTTGGCCGTCAAGTATCAATTGGGACTCATATGCACTCCTTATGACGATTTCTTCCAGTGGAATCACTAACTGTGGCATTCTGTTAACAGATGCAATCGGTGTCAAACTCAAGCTGCTCATACCTTCATGCAGGACTGGGCCGCCAAGGGAGAATGAATGACCTGTAGAGCCTGTGGGGGTAGATACTATCAACCCGTCCATACGCTGCCTTATTTCATCACCCATCACTGTGAGGGACAGCAGAGGTGTTCTTGTGAGATTCACTCTTATAATGAGTATATCATTGAGAACAGGTGGAAAAAGCTTGCCGTTAACAGAGGCTTGAATCCTTATCCTACAATCATAAAAATACCTACCTGCAAGTATTGTATTGACTGCCTCCTCTATTGATTCGGTATCGATTTCAGAGAGAATTCCACGATGTCCTCCGCTGTTTATGCTAAAAAGCGGCACCTTTCCAGGTACCGCACGGAAAGCTCTCAAGGTAGTCCCATCTCCACCTATTGCAAAAACAAGGTCAAGCTTGATGTCCTTCAACTCATCTGGCTTAATTGGCGTTGCATCTTCGATTACGAATGGAAGCACGCAGTGTACATTGATTTTCCTTTGGTTAAGCAAAGTTGCGACCTTTATGGCTGCACTGTCTGCTTCATTGCTTCCAATCTTCGTGATTATCGCTACATTGCGGATGTTCGGTGCCATCTCACGGCACTGCTATAGCTACAGGCGAGTTCTTAAATGCCTTTACTTCTGAGAAAAATTATAAGTACCTCTGCGGTAGCTATCATTATGACGACCACTGGATATGCATATCCTGAAGTTCTCTGCGAAACCGAATGGGTTGCTAAGAATCTAAATAGCCCCAACGTCAGGGTTTTGGAAGTAGACTATGACCCTGAAAATGCATACAAGGAAGGACACGTCCCTGGCGCGCACCTTGTATGGTGGAAGCGGGACATTAACGATCCTATTAGACGTGACATTATTGACAAGCAGCAGTTCCAGAGCCTTATGAGCAGGATTGGCGCAACAAATGATACTGAGCTAATTTTGTATGGCGATTTTAATAATTGGTTTGCCGCTTTTGCATTCTGGGTCTTCCAGTATTATGGCCACAAGAAAATCAAAATAATGGACGGCGGGAGAAAAAAATGGGAGCTTGAGGGGCGAGAGTACTCAAAGGATGATCCTTTAACTTCGCCTACAACATATGTAGCTAAACCTCCAGAAGAAGGCATAAGGGCCTATATGCCTGATGTAAGACGAGCAATCGAAAAAGCAGAACAGACAGTACTAGTAGATGTGCGCTCGCCAAAAGAGTTTTCTGGTGAAATCACAGCCCCCCCTGAATACCCCACGGAACATGCTCAGCGAGGTGGTCACATACCAGGTGCGAAGAATATCCCTTGGGCGCAAGCAGTCAGAGAGACCGATGGGACATTCAAGAGTCGTGAAGAGCTAGAGGCACTCTATGAAGGCAAGGGTGTAACTCCTGATAAGCATGTCATTTGCTATTGTAGAATTGGAGAACGCTCATCACACAGCTGGTTCGTTCTCAAGTACTTACTTGGTTATCCATCTGTTCGTAACTATGACGGCTCATGGACTGAATGGGGCAATATGATTGGAAATCCGATAGAGAAATAAGTCCTTTCCTTCCTTCTATCCCCGATGCAGCAGCAAGGAAACATGATCAAAAAAGGTCAATTTTACTTCATTTATGACCATGATGCGAACCTTGTGTTAGAAGATAAGACAAAGCGCGGTCTAGAAGTGCGAGAGAATATCCTAGATGAAAAGTTTGGGGTGCAATCAGACAAGGGTACGATCTATGATTTGGATGGTATAGGTCATAAGGTTGCGATCAGGTGGTATTTCCCAAAGTCAAAATATAGCTTGGAACATCTAGTTAAAATTGGAGAAGAAATCGAATTGCGATACAAGGCAATAAGAGAAATGACATGTCCAGATGATGAATGACCGATCGAAATACTTTTAGGAGAAATAAATTTTAGATAATTCCAGACATCATGTCTGTCTTATTGAGGGATAGGGTCTGGACAATGCTATCTGAAGTTGCCAAGAGAGGTGTTTATCCATTGCACGGCAACAAGCTAGGCATTTTTAGGATCCCACTCGAGATTACCCAGAAGTCTGATATCCAAAGTATCCTCAATGATCTTAAAAGTGCTGGATTCAAGATGGATACTCATGCAGACAGGATCTACGTGACGTATAAATGGACTGAAAAAGGTATTGATCCTGCGGCCAAAAAAGAGCTCTCGGCAGACTTGAATATAACTGTCGAAATAGTCACAGGAGAGGTCGTGGATCTTATTTATCAGATAAGGCAGCTAGAATATTTTGGGGACCCCTACTGGATTAAAAATTACCGCCAGAAAGCGGATCAAAATGCCAAGATGGTTATAGACACAATCATACGCAATACAAAGATAGGCGACAAATACATTGCTCACTTGCAAAAGGCTGAAAAGTTATCGCTTGAATCGGCGATCAAGAAATTGGAGGAGATGACACCGCTGGCAAGGAACCCAAAATTGCGAAGTGCAACGGCCCTTGCTCCTACACCCGATACGCCACCTACTTCTAAGTCTGTTACTGCATCAGCTTCCGCAACGGGTCAGGCACCCACTATTCCAGCAGCCGCTGCAAATATCACAGCATCAACGGGAGGTAGTGGTAGTCAAACCACAATATCCCTCACCGGCACCGGAACAAGCTACAGCAAAGCAGAAGGTCCAATTGATGCCAAGTTCAAAGAAAAAAGAGAGGAGGTTGGCACCTATCAAGGGATCAAGGTATGGGGACCAATTGACCCCCCAGGACAATTAGGAATATGGGGTCAAGACGTATGCATAGACTTTGACATCTGTGTTGCAGATGGAGCGTGTATTGAAGCCTGTCCTGTCAATGTCTATGAATGGCTTGAAACTCCAGGTCATCCCGCATCTGACAAAAAGGCATTTATGATAAGAGAAAAAGACTGCATCTTCTGTATTGCCTGTGAAAATGTTTGTCCGCCTCAGGCAGTCAAGATATTTACAAAAGGTTAGCATTCTGTTGTAAGTATCTATAAATATACAGAGAGATATCACTTCCAAGAGCTAATACTATGTACGGCTTGGGCGCATTTCTTTACGTTATATTCTTAGCCATTGGTTGGATCTTGATGATATATACGCTCAATTTTTACTACCTAGCATACTATTCTCGCAATAACTTTCGTCATGAAAGGAAGCGCCGCCAAAAGGTAGAACTTCCAACAAATCTGCCAATAGTGACGATACAACTTCCGCTCTATAACGAAAAGTACGTTGTAAAACGCCTGATAGATGCTGTCTGCAAGATGGATTACCCAAAAGATAGACTCCAGGTCCAGGTATTGGATGATTCAGATGATGATACAGTTGACTTGATAAAATCAATTGTCGACGAGTATAGGTTCAAAGGATTCGATATAATCCATGTCCGCCGAAAGGATAGAACAGGATACAAGGCAGGAGCACTAAAAGAAGGCATAAAAGATGCCAAGGGAGAGTTTGTTGCAATATTTGACGCCGATTTTATCCCTCCGACATGGTTTCTAAAAAGTGCTATCGGACACTTCTACGCAGACCCCAAACTTGGTCTGGTGCAATGCAAGTGGGGGCACGTTAATGAAAACTACTCTTCGCTTACGGGAGCTCAGGCTGTGATGCTTGATCTACACTTCCTAATTGAGCAGAAGGCTAAGAGCCTCACTCATCTTTATATGAACTTTAATGGGACCGCTGGCATTTGGAGAACTTCGTGTATTGAAGAGGCAGGAGGATGGCATACTAGCACGCTTGTAGAAGATCTTGATCTTAGCTACAGGGTTCAAATGAAAGGGTGGAGGTGTCTGTTTTTAGAAGATGTTGTCGTTGACGCTGAATTGCCAGTACAGATGAATGCTGCAAAGCGTCAGCAATTCAGATGGGCTAAGGGATCAATACAGGTCGCAGTTAAACTTCTAAGCGATTTATTGTTCTGCCGTAACATCCCAATTGAAACAAAGACTCAAGCATTCATACAGCTTACACGGCATGCTATAAATCCTCTATTCCTTACTCAATTCCTCATATTTCCAATGCTCCTTGCCATGGACTACGAGCTTTATTCCGTATACTGGGCTCCGTTGATCTCCATATTGATGTATATTATGATGGGGCCGGGTGGCTACTTAATTATCATCAATAAGACATGGAGTGGAGAAAAGTGGCGAGGAAAGGCACAGCAGTTTTTCTTCCTGATGTTCTATTCAACGGGATTATCCGTCAACAATACCGTCGCAGTTTTTGATGCGGTTTTTGGCAGGAAGAATGAGTTTCTGCGCACTCCCAAATTTGGAATTGTCAACAGCAGTGATGACTGGAAAAACAAAGAGTATGTACTTCCATTCACGAAGACCACACTTTTGGAAATCTTCTTTGCGATCTATGGATGTATGGCAATTTTCATTTCGATATTCACAGGAAATTACCTATATGCTCCTATGATAGCGATCCCAACAATTGGGTTCATTTACGTGGCTTATCTTAGCATCATGCACTCATCCTTTAGGAAGCAAAAGCAAATTGCACACCGAGGCTATACTCCTACAATGACTACGCGGAAACACACCTCTATTGGCGGAGCTGCAACTATGACCGCTTCTGCAGACGGCATGGACAGAACTATTTCTGATAATAACAGGACCACAAGAGCATTAAGCCAGAGACTAGTGCTGTTAGGTATGATTGCTTTTCTGACAGTGGGCGGGGCTGCTGCTTATTTTGGGTATCAGAATAGCATGTATCTGCTTGACAGAGCCGTTGGGTTCGTTGCACGAGCAGAGACTGCTCAAACTCCAGAGCAGCTGGCGGAATACATCAAACTGACGCAAGAAATGATACCTGCAGATGGTAACCCTGTGTGGCTCTTTCCTACCTCTAAGACTGACTTTGGGCTGATCCAAGCCAATCTTGACAGCATAGTGCTTCGAGCAAATATCGCCTCAGGCATGGATCCCCTCAGTGAGAGCTACAATATAGCAATAATCGACCTGCATATGTCCGCTGGATATCTCAGGACAAACCTCTTAGAAATAATTCCATACACATACATCACTCTAGGCAATATTGTGTTAGCAGCCTTATGGGTAGCTACAATAATAGCGATATTTGCACTACTTAAGAAGATCAGAAAAGCAAAAGCAGCGATTCCCTATAGAACTATTTAAGGTCAGATACCCTAGTGCTTTCATCATAATGCAGATAGAATAATCATCATCCCGTGACACCCATCGCAGGGACTAGTATTAATCCTTTCGAATATTTCTTATGTATAAATTTGTTGACTAGAATTGCTTTTATCTGTTACATTGGCGTTTATATCAAAATGTAGAACTTCTACCTCATGTCCTCAGAGGAAAAACTGGTCGCCAAGATCCTTTCTGCTGGATCGGGGGGCATAAAGAAAACCGATCTACGGAGAGAATTCGGAGACATTGACGCTGACCTAGAGAATCTGATAAGCAGGGGTGATGTTTTCGTGGACAAGCGAGCGACTGCCTATTTTTGCTTCCACAAGAGTCACTATATCCAAAGCCTCCTCAATTCAGATGCTCGGTTCAAGTTAACTTATGAAATGATAAAAACAGTCAATCAGGCGATCAATAGCTCGAGTAAGGACCTACTGGATGCTGTTGAAAGCCTTGCAAACAACATCTCAAACCTTGCGAGCGTTGTTTTGGAGATGAAGAACCACCAGCAGTTATGGCGCACGCAAAAGATGCTTGATCATGATGATCTTATGAGAGACGATCAAAATGAAACATTGAGTGTTAATGATTTCAAAGAACAATTTGATATTGCATTGTCCAGCTCCTCATCCTCAATAGGGTGGATTGAATTAGCAGATATACGCAACAAAGTCTGCAGTAGTTGCAACATTTCCTCTGATGAGTTCTATAGGCTTGTGAGCGAGTTGACCAGCATGGACCAGGATAGATACGAACTTTCGACGGGCGGTCGGGAAGGGGTAATGGTCAGAGGACTATTGCATGGATTTGTGAGGTGTATTTGTTAATTGTATCCCTACGGACTTGACCGCAATCCATATCCAAGTAGCCCTACTCCAACGCCAAGTGATGCGCTCATTCTGGGTGGAAAGCGGCACAAAGACGCCAAGGCTGCCTTGGTTTCTTGCGTTTCTGATCTTCGTTCTAAGATGAGCGCTGGAATTGCCAAGGACAAGGATTTCAGACTTGTTACTATGATTCAAGATGTCGGTTCAGGAAAAACTCACTTAGCGCTGCACACTAAAGGAGTTAAGGAAGTTTCAGATAGTGCGATTGTATCATACACTGACCTTTCTCAGATATCACCGCGTAGCATGCATAGTATCTACGGTGCAATGCTTGCAGGATTTACCGATGAATATGTTACTGCGTTAAGAGAAATTGTTGTCAATTACCTTCTGGAGTTGGCTGAGCAGAATGTACAAAGTGCAAGAAGAATTTTTAATTATAGCTTCATTGACTTCCTAAAGGGCAAGAGTTTGGCAGATAAGGCAGCTGATCTCCTGCACAATGAAATTGTGCCTAATCATGATGCAATCGGTGACACGCTTCATAAAGACTTTTCATCGGCTGAAATCGCAATATTAAAGCGTATTATCGAAGGGAAATTTAGAACCGATCCACATAATGTTGTAACACTTGAAGACATTATAGACAGCTTGAGAGCTCTGGCAAAACTCAATCTCAAGTTCTTCAATAAGATCACCCTATTCCAGATAGACGAATTTGACTCTGATAAACAGTCGGTGGAGTTAGTAAAGGCGATAATCAACGCACATCTACCAACCACAGTCCTCGTGCTTATATTCACACCAGCCTCATACGATGAGATACGTAGAATGTCCATTTCAGTTTTTGACAGGTTGGAGAAGGCAAATTACAAAATAGATATTG
Organism: Nitrososphaera sp.; assembly: GCA_036741615.1. Classification (GTDB taxonomy): domain Archaea; phylum Thermoproteota; class Nitrososphaeria; order Nitrososphaerales; family Nitrososphaeraceae; genus Nitrososphaera. The sequence goes on along the minus strand of DAINRW010000001.1, from coordinate 29,654 downwards.
CTGGTTCCAACACGCTTGACGAGATAATAGACATCGTACTTGAATACATAAGGCATCATGATATGAAAAAGAGCCTTACTGATGAACATGAACGTGACCTAGCTGCAAAAATCAGAGTTATCTATGATGAATTTCCGGATTTTCGCAATGTGCGTTCTATGCTCAACATAATGTACCATGCTACTGAGAGCGCAGCAGAACGCGGTCTTGACACAATAGACGAGCAATCTATAGACGAGACTATAAAGAGCGTGTACCCTGGTCTTAGAATAAGGGGTAGTTTGATGTATGTACCCATTTCCGACTTTATCAAGATTAAGCGCAACTGCAATGACATTAATACCCTTGAGACCTGCATTAGAAACGCAGTCAAAGATCTTGTCAGCTATGCGCACGAAGTAGGTGTGGTAGCAAGACCCCATCCAGGCAACGGCGAAGGGAACGGAATCGATGTAACCTACAGCGATTTATACGGGACCAAAGTTGCAGTAGCTGTAGTTATTAACAAAGACCACACGAAGAGCTTCGAGCAGATATCCAACACACTGAAGTCGACAAGCTTTGTGGACAGGCTGGTAATACTAACCAATGCCAACACAACAAGCGATACCAAACGAAATTTAATGGTCAACATCGATAGATCTAAGATGATAGACCTCATTTACTTCAGCAACAAGTATAACAACAAAGATATCCATCAAGATGACTCACAGCGCGCGATTCTGCTTGCAAAGTCTATTAGCCTTTGCTAGCTCGATTTGTTCTGCTCTTGATTCTGGCATTTTTTTTGCTGTTCCCTGAGTTATCCATTAATTTCCACAACATCACTCATTGATGTCATGCAACCACCATTACTATTTTCTATAATGCCGCATCTATCGAAACGATCATGCGCTTTGTTACAAACTCTTTTATGAATGATCAAACATTGATCGCGAAGAGTGCGAATGAATGATGAACCTAACTTTAGATGCAATATATGCGGCACCAGGGCTGAGTTCCTCGTTCAGCTCGAGCTTGTCAAGCAAAAAAGGGGATATGATGCCCTGCAGTCTTCGGAGATGCCTTTCTATCTCTGCAAGGAACATGAATATGTATACAAGAAGATGCAACATAATATAGACCTCAAGGATTATTTTCCTGAAACTATAAGAGAAAATCAGTAGAGATGCCTAAAAGAAACTTTAGTACATTGGAGGAGTTTAAAGCTCATCTCCACACAGAGGGAGCCACACTGGTTGAGTTCTCTGGCAGTAATGTCCCCTGTATTCTGATGAATTCGAAAAAATATGAACAAGTACTTTATCATACTCGTGAAAGAAAAGTACGTGTTGATACTGTACTAGACATATTTTATGACGGACAGGATGTATTTGTAGATGTCCAAGTAAAGCTGCTCGGTACTGAATTCGATCTAAATTTTTTGCTATACGCAAACGACATGGTTGAATTCTTTGAGGCTCTTGCAGAAAGCGGATTGATCTCAATTGCACCAGACTCACAGCACCACCTTAATTCACAAAACCTTTTTATGATCCAGCTACCGAAAAAAGATGCCGCAGAGCGAGCACTTGAGATAATCAAAGCTAATTTGAAAAAGCATAGTTAATAATGTGTGCTAGATAAATTAAAGTATGTCTCATTCTTCTCGTGAAAAACCTAAGGATGATCAAGGGGTCCCTATTGAGATTGACACCCATTATCATTTATATGGCAAACACGCATGGGAAATTGAATATGGCGAGCCCTGTCCGACGTGTAACAGGCGAATAGACGAGTTTGGATTTTGTGCATGCGGGAGTGCTTCGTAAAATCAAGCTATGACGAGAACGTGCGATATAGAGGATTATTGTATTGTCCTTATAAGAAATGTTAAACAACAACGAATGACATGACTTCAATGATTTGGACCATTATCATGGTTGTACTGGGCATAATAGTGCTGATAATCCTACTAAGATTCCTCTTTGGGTTGATCTAGATGCTGGACAGATGGATGGAGAAGATGATCGAAAGCGCCACATCGGCCTACCTGCCTAAGGTGGAAGAGAAAGCCAAGGTGAGAAAAGCAGAATTAGAGGAAATGAAGGCCAAGGTGAGAACCGATCCTGAACAGGTGGAGGAGTGGTTTAACAAGGAAATAGATAAGCTACAGAATATAGACATAAAGGAAATTATGAAAAATGCGACGGCCGGGATTTGAACCCGGGTTACCAGATTGGCAATCTGATGTCCTAGACCAAACTGGACGACCGTCGCACGGACACTATCGAGACTCTAAGGTTATTTAAAGCGTACGTGTCTACAAGAGCAATATTATTGTGGTGTATCCTCTGCTCTCAGCAACATGATCACCCTCAACCTCCTCCACTACTGAGGTAAGGGAAATAAGATCATGCCTATGACAGCCATTTGCATCTATTATGATGTAATCATCTAAAATGTCGACTCCTTTCATGCTCTCATTACTGACGGTGAATTCAACCGGTGAACTTGAATTTATCAGTAACAGCTGATCTTTTTGGTAGTTGCCAATCCTTACTTGTCTGCCTGGTCTTGGAGTTGCCTTTACGTTGACCTTTATTTCGCCTAGAGGATGAATTGTAAAGCGCCTCATGCTGTTTACCAGAACTTCCAACTGGAAAGGGTACCCTGCTGTGTTCTCTGCCATTTTATTAACACCGTCATTCATCACAATGTCAACCTTTTTGATGGTATTACCATATTTTACAATCCATTCGTTCGTGGTTTTAACGATGTTGTTTATTGTTGCCTTTCTTCTCGCAGTTTCCTGCTCACCCAACTGATAGCGCTCAATCCAGTCCATATAGTCACGACTAATATCTGCAATAAACTCAGTACATGTATTTTGGTAGTCCTCTATACTAGTGGCCCGTTCCGATCCTGAGTCAGTCGCGAACATCTTAATGAGTTAATGCTTTACGACAATTTAAAAAGATGCAAGATATGACGCTATTTATTGAGTATCTGTGCCATCTTTTTTGCCTGATACGTGATTATCATGTCAGCTCCTGCTCGTTTTATAGATGTCAGGAATTCGGTCATAACTGCGTTTTCATCAATCCAGCCGTTCATAGCAGCCGCCTTGATGAGTGCATACTCTCCAGAGACGCTATAGGCGCATATGGGAACATGCGTGTTCTGTCTAGCAGCATATACAAGATCTAGGTATGGTATGGCTGGCTTAACCATAACAATATCAACTCCTTCTGCAATATCTGTCTCAATCTCACGCATAGCCTCCCTCGCATTTGTAAAAGGCATTTGATACGTACGCCTATCTCCAAATTCTGGGGCGGAATGAGCAGCGTCTCGAAATGGCGCGTAAAGTGGGGATGCCTGCTTTGCCGAATACCCCATAATAGCCACATCTGCAAAACCTGCATCGTCCAGGCCAGTCCGCAATGCTTTCACCTGGCCATCCATCATTGCAGAAGGCGCCACAATGTCTGCACCCGCCCTCGCATGGCTGACAGCCACCCTTGCCAAAACCTCAAGGGTTTTATCATTGTCAATAGTTTCATTTATCACTAGGCCACAGTGACCATGAGAAGTATATTGGCACAGACATACATCAGTAATTATCGCTAATTTGGTACTAAACTGCTTGCGTAAGAGCTCAATTGATTTCTGCACAATACCTCTATCATCAAACGCCGACTTTGCATTTGCATTTTTCTGCAAAGGTAAACCAAACAAGATGATCGCACTGATACCAATTTTCATCATTCTATCAACCTCGAAAACAAGTTTGGATAGTGGAATTCGTTGAATATCTGGCATCGTGGCTATCTGCTGCGGTTTGTTTATCCCCTCTTGGACAAATACAGGAGCTATCAGATCCTTAGACGAAAGTCGTGTCTCCTGAAGAAGATCTCTCATTGCAGGTGTTGTCCTGAGTCGCCTGAGTCGCACTAGCGGAAATGAGTGAATGCTACTACTGCCGCTGCTGCTGCCGCTGCTGCTGCCGATATTGATTTTATTCATACTTGAACAACTTGGCTACCATTTTCATTAAATCTTCATTATCGCTTTCTTCTATTTGTTTTCTCAGATTGTTCATGGGGGTTGAAAGGATGCCCTCTACAATTGCATAGGACAGTTGTTCTATCACCCTGGTTTCCTCCGGCGGCAGCTTTTTTCCAATCATGGTTAGAGCTTTTTCTACTTCCCTGTCCCTTATCCTATCGACATTTCTAAATACTGTCATTACAACTGGCTCCGCCTTCATTCTCTTCACGATTGTATCATATGATTTCATTTCATCGTTAATCAGTTTCTCTGCAGAATTGACCTCTTTCACTCGGAAACGCATGTTCTTGGCAACTAGCTCAGCTATCTGATCCATGTTTATCAGTTTGACACCACGGATAGTTGCGACTCTTTCGTCGACTGTCCTCGGGTTAGAGAGGTCAAAGACCATCATGCTGTTGCTACCCTTCTTGCTCGTCATTGCATTTTCTATCCTTTCATAAGTGATCAGGCGGTATGGAGCCACAGTTGCGGTAAATATCAGATCAACCGTTGGCATAATTTCTAGAGCTGCATCAAAAGCGATTGGAACTCCCGCGACAGTTTCTGCAAATGCGTGTGCCCTTTCAGGAACCCTACTCGCTATCATAAAGTTGACACCACGCCTCTTGAGGACCTTTGCTACGAGACTTGCAGCCTCGCCAGTACCTATCAGCAAGATAGTCTTATTCTTCAAGTCATCAAAGTACTCTTCAGCAAGATTCACAGCGACCGATGCGATGGAGACATTGCCTTTGTTTATGCCTGTGGCTGTCCTAATCCTGCTCCCTGCCTTCAGAGCCCTGTCAAATACCACCGACAGGTTCATGCTTGCATAGCGGTGAGCACGAGAATATTCAAAGGCGCGCCTGACTTGGCCCAAAATCTGGTCTTCGCCTATAACAAGAGATTCAAGACCTGAGGCAAGCCTCATTAAATGCACAATTGCTTCTTTGCCTCTGTCGATTTCTATGCTGTCGAGGTCTTTTTGAGACAGTCCCGAAGCACAAACCCATTCTTCGAGCAGCTTATGCTCTTGGATGCCTTTAGCCGCGCCAAAAATTTCAACCCTGTTACATGTCTGTAAAATTACGCATTCCTCAAAGCCTGCCTTTTCAAGAAAATTCCTATGTGCTTTATCTATATCTTTGAATGTGAACTTTTCTAGCAGATGCATGGGAGCATTGCGATAGGTAACCCTGGCATTGATTATCTCATTCTGACCTGTAGGTGTTTCTGATGTGGCTTTGACAATCGTTGTCATGCCCTGCCTTTTCTCTCCCATTTATGTAACAGCTCTAATGTCGCGCTTTTAGCATCTTCAATCCTGTCTTCCTTAATAAGGTTCTGAATTTGTCTGTTTTTTACCACTGAATAGAGAAATTCTTTGCGTTCGTCAACCGTTCTAATGTGGGGCCGTGCTGCTTGTCTAGCGAATTCCTGAAGCTTGGCGTTTTCAATGTCGGCCTTCTTGATTATCCTCCGCAATACACGCTCTGCTTTTATCCTTATTTTGCGGGCCATTAGAGGACTTTTGCCAGAAGTTGAAATAGCTACTTGCACTATCCCCTCAATATTTATGATAGAGGCATAGGAAAAGTCGCTTACCGGTGGATCGTCTGCTGCATAAACAAATGCCTTAAGCGATCGGCCCCTTTCTATTATCTTCCGATTTAGCTCTCTGTCATTGGTCGCCGCCAACACGAGGAAAGCATCATTGTAATTATCGAGTATATTGGCATCTTTTAGGCGTGCCTTAACGAGCTCGATCTTGCCCGAATCAGCCTGTTCAATCAGAAACCGATTAAACCTGTTACTTATCACCGTTATTTTGCAATCCTGGCCTAATAGCGCACGAACCTTTCTAATACCCTCGGTCCCCCCTCCTACAACTATTGCACGTTTGCCCTTTATATTGAGGTCGACAATCAATTATAACACCAAAAAGCTAAACAATAAGTTTGGCTACATTTCTTTATTTATTCGTTCAGTTCCGCATATCATTTTCCCTAATGAGCTACCCTCTTAAGGTAGTTTGCGTCAACAGTTACCGGTATCTGGTACGGCGAATCAAGCAAAACCACTGTAGCTTCCTGCTTTTCATAGTCTACGCGGGTTATCTTGGCCTTCATTGCTTTAAACGGTCCCGCAATTACTTCGACGGTATCATTTGTACTAAGCTCAGATACTATAGGCTTTTTGACCAAGTACCCTTCGATATCTTTGAAGGGCAAATCGCCTCTAATCTGACCGCGAACATGCCTTATGCCTACAAGTGCCTCATACGCAGCGTTTGAATCCGGAGCCTCCACAATGATATAACCCTTAAAGCCTTCAAGCACGATGATTGAACGAATTTGTAATTTTTTGGTATTAGCCCTAGTCTGCAGTAGGTTTGCGACTACACGCTCCTGACCGCCTGTCGTGCGAATAGCAAAGAACTTTGAGTCGCTTAAAGGTTGAACGTTCTGGTTTGGTTGTGTTGACACTGATGAAGGTGAACCGGTAGGTGATTTTGCAGTTGCATCGATATCGGAGACGATCTCTTCGTCGCCAACATCTTTTCTTTCAATTTGATAGTCTTCTGAGCTACTATCTTCAGTCTGTTCAGACGGCACATCTAATTCTGTGTGGATGGAATTTTCATTAGTGTGATCTTCAAATTCAATCTCATCCTGACCCTTGCCACCCCCCTGGACCTCCTCTATTATGTTGTTCATCCTATTTGGTATCCAAAGCTCCTATGCATTTAATAAATTTACTCGAGCAGAATAATAATGAAATTGTAATTCTTACATAGACATTCTAGAGTTTTATTAAAGATATTGCAAACTCAATGCTGTTACTATGCCCCATTAATCTTAAGATTCCAACGGACTCCTTTCCTCTAAGACCTAAAAAAGATGCCGTTTTTTGAGGGTTATTTTTTTATTCTGCATTCCTCTGAATCTTCCGAGGATCTATTCGCCATCCAAACGTTCTCTACGATGTAAGGGGTCTTTATTTTAAATGATATTCTTGCTCTATGACAATGCTAAAATAAGTAGTGTCTTTAACTTCGGCAAGTTGGGCGATCGCTATGCGTTAGTAACCTCTAATCAGGACTTGGCTGGCAAGACAATAAGCCAATATTTGATCAGAAGCGCTGGATTTGAAAGTCCAAGTACAGTCGACCCCTACGGGGAGTCATACTTGTCCGCTCATCATAGGAATATGCAGCTGTATATTTTCTATGGCAATTTGCTAACATTCGAGAATATTTCTAGATTGATTCCACAAGCCGATGTGTTCATCTTCCTTTCCAAGCATAAGTCAGATAGTTCTATTCCGACGCTGACATGTCACTTCACCGGCAATTTTTCTACTGATAGCACTCATGGAGGTTACCCCAGGCAGATAGCAATCGCCTACCCCAGTCTGCTAAAGGGCTATTTGAAGGCCATAACCGCCTCGAGACAAAAGCTTCCTGGGTATGAGGTTATTATAGAAGCAACGCATCATGGACCGACATCAATCGACAAGCCTGTATTGTTTATAGAATTAGGATCATCGGAAAAGCAATGGAAAGATGCAAATGCGGCCGCCGTAATGTGTGAAACACTCCTTATGGTACTTGACAACGGGTTTGAGCGCTGCGACAAGGTAGGCATAGCGCTTGGAGGGACACATTATCCACAAAAGTTCAATAGACTCTTACTTGAGTCAAACTTTGGTCTTGCAGCAGTGGCGTCAAAGCACAATCTTGAAGCGATTGATCGGGAAATGTTAGACCAAATGGCTGAAAAGAGTACAGAGAAGGTGACACATGTTGTACTAGACAGCAAAGGTTTAGGACGGCGAAAGGATATGATACTCAAAATCCTCAGTGACAGCCCTCTTGAAGTTTACAGAGTCTGAATAGGTATTTTAAAATCCCCTCCCATCAGATAGGTGGTGAAATTACACCAGCTTAAGGCAAGTGATGTCTATGATATAGTTGCTCAGATCCCTGAGGGCAAAGTCACAACCTATGGTGATATTGCAAGAGCACTAGGCCATCCTGGTGCGTCCCGTGCAATCGGAAGAATTCTAAACAGAAACCCAAATCCGATCACGACTCCCTGCCATAGAGTCATTAAGTCAGATGGAAAAATAGGCGGCTATGCTTTTGGCAAAATAAGGAAAAAAGAATTGCTAAGAAAGGAGGGCTTGTGCTTTATTGGAGACAGCGCAGCTGAATTTGGAAACTATAGAATCTCATACACGAGGTTGCACTACGAGGACTTCGCCTCTTTCGCAAGCTCACGCAGATGTGCAAGCGATCTAACCTGACCTCCGTTGACCTTCTTGTAGAGTTGCCAGTATACATCGTTGCTAATGTCCTTTCTTTCTTTAATCACCTTTAGATGATGTCGCATCGACCTTGTCCTTATAACATAGACCGCTTTTTTTCCAACCCTGGCGGTCTTCTTACCCTTCTTTGACCCTGGACCTTTGCCGTGAACTTTCCAGACCGCCCGTTTCTTTATTGCTCTGCCTCGGGAGGTACCCCTAGGCTGGACCGTCCATATAGCGCCGCTTTTAACAAGTGAGCGTATATTATCTCTCGTGATCGAGTCGGCGATGTCTTCAAGTCTATCTGGCTCAAACCTAACTCTATTAGCTCCCACTCTCAGAATCCGTGCAACCAGCTCTCTCTTTTTTGCAATGTTGACTACCATGCTAATCACCCGTCTTCTCCTTTTCTTTTTGTACTTTGGACATTAAATTACCTGGATTAAGGACCTTAATGCCAAGTTCAATAGCCTTATTAATTATCTCAATACGCTTCTTCTTGCCCACAGTATGGGCTATCCTCGCTGCATCTCTTCTCGGATCAAGCCTGACTAGCTCATTGGTGTTATGGATAATATTATCGCGATATCCTGATGGATGAAGACCTCTCGCTGCTTTTGGACTCCGATACCCTACCTTGACAAGGGCTGGCATTCCTGACTTTTGCTTCCTCATCTTGTTGTCCTTGCCCTTTGGCTTCCTCCAGTTTTCGGCAAGTCGATCATACCTCCAGCTCTCTTGCCTTATGAACCTGGGTCTGGTTTGTGCAACCTTTTTCCTGGCTGCGAGCAGTTCTTCGTTAATGACCATAGTCTTACTTAAAACACTCTTATCCAATTACAATAAATATGTTACTCGATTACAAATTTTCGATAATAAAGAAGAATAACTTGCCAACACTTTACGTTGATAATAAGTACTTTAATGCATTTTAGATTCAAAAATACACACGTCTTCTCCTCGAGGTTCACTATTACAAATATTTTTCATTTTGCAAAAATTCTATCCAATGTAGCACTATATAGCGCTAATAATTCACGTTAAGATATACTATATCGTTATTAGTATTTACCTATTCTTTTGGAAGTGTCAGCTTTCTCTCAGTTTGTTTGGCATCATTGTCTGCTTCTTTGGATTGTCTTTCGGGAAAAATAATCGCATGCAGCGCAATCAAAAGTCATTGAGGCATTTTATTTGATTTAGAGTTTGAGGATAACACTATAATCTATATTGTTATTGGATCTGGGTTCTGGCAGAGAGATGCTCAATCCTTAATAGGATTGATAATTCACTAACATTAATTCGTATCAAAGGGGGCTTGAAAGAAAACGATTGGAGTGGATAATTCATGGCAGAACCCGATGTAGGCATTAAGAATAAGCGTAATCATGCCTTCCCTCGTATACCAGAGGACCTGTTGCAGTTTATACGACGCGACACATATTCTCTTTTGGTAAAGGGATTCGCTGGAACAGGCAAGACCACGCTTGCATTAACGATCTTAAACGTATTGGGAATAAAGAATAATTTCTTCTATATCTCGACAAGATTATCGCCAAAACAGCTCTTTCAATATTATCCGTGGCTGAAAGACTTTATTCAGCAATCTATGGCTCATGACACAAACTTGCCTCGGGATCGTGAAATGATGTCAACATTTGAAGACGCGAGGCTGGATGAACCCGAGTCGCTCTTTGAGCGCATTACAAACCAACTAATGGATATCAAATCTCCAATAATCATAATTGACAGCTGGGAGGCGATTGCATCATTCATGGATAGAGAGGCACGCCTTAACAATGAAAGAGTGCTTCAGACATGGAGAGAAAGGGCAGGTGCTAAACTCATATTTATAAGCGAGCAACCTGCTGACACCACACTTGACTTTCTAGTTGATGGCATAGTCGAGCTGAGGCAAAGTTACTATAATAATCTAAGATTGAGACAAATCTTTCTTCAAAAGCTGCGTGGCACTCGAATAGATCGTCCATGTTACCTCTATACACTCGAAAATAGCATTTTCCATAGTTTTACTCCATACCAGAGAATCAATTTTGAAACACACAAAAGAAATTCCGCAGATCTCTTTGACGTTCCAACGCGTGACAATATCAAGACTGGCTATCCTGTTCTGGATGCTTCACTTGGCAGGGGCTTTCCAAGAAAAGGCATGGTTTTGCTTGAGTTGGATTCTCATGTAAACATGACAATCGCATTAATATTTCTTCACCGAATCGTATCAAATCATGTTTTGAGCGGAAACCCTGTGGTGCTGCAGCCTGTTAGTTGGATGGAACCGTCTTCAATATTACACTTCTTCGAGACATCTCTTCCCCCGATCAAAAAGAGCCTTTTCAAGATCTTGTGGACCAGCAAAAATCCAAGCGCCGACCAACTGCTTGGGTCTCTTGTCAAAATGAAACAAAAGTACCGCAACAGGGTTCTTCTAAGTATCATGTCGGCTGAATCTTTACAAAATCTCGACATAGCAAAAAACCTAAGAGGCGTACTGATGAACAAGTTAACTAGCATATTAACCCATGCAGACCTTTCAATAGTTCTTCTCGCCCCTTCACAGGCTGACATACTCGACTCTGTTTCAGAAGTATCAAACATCCATCTTCGATTAACGATGATAGATGACACACTATTTCTGCAGTCACTTACACCGTCATCTAATTTGTACTCTGTAATATTTGATGGTCGCTCACATATGACCCTCAAACCAGTTGTCTGACTAAGTGCTTAGATGATAGTATTCATCTGCCAAATTTTCTTCGATACCTACTGGAAGTAATTCTTTCATCTGGTCATAATAGGATAGGAATCTGCTTCCCTTTGGTGTTATTCTATACAATATCTTTTCTCCATTGCTGACCTCATGCACAAGGCCACTTTTGATAAGCGAATCTAAATACAATTTGCACTGGTCATTGCTCAGCATTGCTTTATACATTATTTTGGTGCGGGTCTCTTCTTTATTCACAGACTTTAAGATGGCGGCGATGACTTCATAGCGACTGCGATTCTTCATTTGAGCGGAGACAACAACACATACATTTCATATAATCCCTATCATTCATTATAGTAGAAGTATGTAATACATCAAAGTATCATTTAATTGATCTGACCACAACGGTGCTACATCTTCAACTAGGCAATCGATGGAGGGGGCGGCTTCGTAAAGAGCGCTGCCAACTGTTTGTAATGAGCAATGAACTTTTTACCAAGATCAGTAGTCTTGTATATGTAACGCTTTGAATTCGGGCGTTCCTGTATCATCTCAAGCATTCCACTCTCAAGCAGGAATTCAAGGTACTGATTTATTTGCTTGGAATTTAGATTACATCGATACATCACATGGGTCTTCCTTGCACCGTTTTCACACATTAACAAGATGAATTCAATTATCTCTAGCCATCCTCTATTACTCCAGCCCTCAGCATTTAATGGCAACTTACTACAGAAACTCAAATCCTATTGGATTTAATGTTAAACATACTTTCTAAGCCAACAAGAACCTAGAAGATTCCTAAGTATGCCCTCAATCATGGTAATAGCAAACGCATTCTTCTTACGGGTTAGAATCATCTCCTTTTTAGTCTGTGTATTAGAAGTTGTGTGATGTACTAGATGATTGCAGCCGAACATAGTTGGAGACTTCGTCTGCTAGCCTCAATTCAATGCTACTTCTTGATTTTTCTTAGTGATGGGAGAGGGTAGCTTTTGTGGCATAATACATTTAACTATCATTTTGGAGTATTATATCCTGTTGCAGCTAGCAGACTCTGCAAGAAATGCTGATGCAACTGAGTTTATGCAACTAATTAAGCAGACAGAAGACATGCTTGAGACGAATAGGCGGAATAAATGCATAGCCGGGGGACATGTATCTAATGGCCTGTTGGACATATATGATTTAGAAAATTTGGTGGTAGTAGGGGACCTACATGGCGATAGCAAGTCATTGTTTAGAATTTTGTGTAAAATAGACTATAGGCAATTTTTGTCAAAACCGCTGAATAAACTTGTATTTCTTGGTGATTATATCGATAGGGGAACAGACTCCATCGGCACAGTGTATTCGATATGCTACCTGAAAACCGCATATCCTGACTCGGTTATACTTATGAGAGGAAACCATGAGGCCCCTGCAGAATTTCCTTTTTCTCCACATAATTTTCCTTACGAGATAGAAGAGCGGTATGGCAAGAGTTGGAGAGAGATCTATGTGAGGATACTATCAGTCTTCAAAAAGTTAACAATTGCAACAATGATTAAACATAAGCTACTGCTTGTCCATGGTGGGCTTCCTACCCAAGGACTAGTGGCATCAAAATTTCGGGAATCAATAATGTCTGCTCAAGAAACCCAGGCCAGAAACAGTGTGCTTGAAGAGATATTATGGAATGACCCACGACAAATCCCGGAAAATAAAGGACACGAAAGATCAAGTCGTGGTCTTGGAAGATATTTCGGACCTAGCATCACTCGCAACTGGTTGCAGGCTACAGGTGTGAAGGCAATAATCCGAGGGCATGAGCCATGTCAAGGGTTTAAACTCGATCATGATAATATGATCATGACTCTGTTTTCATGTAGAGACGTTTATCCCAATTCCTCCGCGGCCTATCTTGAGCTAGATGCAGCCACGCTTGATACTATGAAGGATGCAAGGGATCTTTCCGTTCATGTTAAATTGCTAGAGTAGCCTTGATCTCTTTACATCTTTTCCGAAGTGAAACGGTCGATATATCCGCCACTTGACATATCTCTACCTGTCGGAGGAACTCGTTACAATTTTGAGATGCGAGGTATATCACAGCTCCTGCCAGTGCCCTTGGGTTCTTGCCCAGAGAAATGCGGTTCTGCTGGACCTTTGTGTAAATACGAAGTGCCTCTCTTTTCGTCCTTTCGCTTAAGTCGAGCCTATTTGCTATCAGTGTGACGTAGTCCGGACCATGCAATACTGGCATTTGCAAAGATAGTTCCCTTAGGATGAGCTTATAATGGGCCATGACATCTTTACTCGAGATGTTACAGACCGTCGCAACATCCGCTACAGTCTTTGGAGTGGCAGTCTCCCTACAGGCAGCATAAAGTGCTGCTCCAACAAGCCCTAAAGTTGACCTACCCTTCGCCAGTTTTTTCAGAGCGGCTTTACGGTATATGTAAGCCGCACTTTCCATTACTGCTTGGCTAAGATACAACTTGTCGCCAAAATTATTCAAAAATTTAAGTGCCTTTTCAAGATTTCTTGAGATGGAATCATTGAGCTGGGATCTGTTATTCCAGGTTCGTAGCCTTTGCATTTTCAATTTTTGCGCCGGCTCTAGCGTCTTTCCTCTCGCGTCGGTATCATCCAAACCAATGAGTGTCGACAGTCCCTTGTGATGGACTGCAAGTGATTCAGGCATTCCTGTCCTTGTCCTGTCGCCGTATTCGGATGAACTGTGGACACCAGCTGCATTATCCGCATGAAAAATCCTGTCATCTGCAACACAACCACATGAACTACATACAAATTCGCTCGAAACCATATCAAATATAACAGTGTCACTCTCGCAATGTTTACAAAATGTCATATTGTCCTTAGAACGTATTTGTTGTTCAGCTGGTTCCATCGTGACTACGTATTAAGCTGTGCTATTATTTCTAGTTTTTCTAGAAATAATAGATTCATATTTCTTACAGCCAATTTATCGGAATAGTCCATTTGTTCCAATGAGAATCCTTCGATATTCTAACGCGCTTTAATAAGCATATTTCCCGACGACTTAACTATTTAAATCGATTCTAGAATACATTCCTTATTAAAACCACCCGCAATTACGATAACTGTGCTTGATAATGCTTTTATAGCTATCGCCATGTTTTTCTGGCTATCCTATGTTCCTGTTGCGATCATTTCGGTCTGGAAGACTGTCAAGAATAGAAAGCTGTTTGTCGAAGGAGATCTCTCGTGCCCCTTTAATAACTCGTCTATAATTTTTCAGATAACAACCCGGTCTGCCACTAGGACATCGGTGGTCAAGCGCGGTATCCAGTCAATAATAAATTCTGCACACGAGATAAGCTTTTACAATTATCAGATCACTGTAGTAACAGACGATCCTCAAGATCGATGGACGCTTAGGAGGGAAAGGTGCGAAGTAGTGGTAGTGGAGAAAAGCTATCATACAGATGCAATAAAAAAAGGTCGAGCCTTACAATTTGCAGTCGATTATCGTCGGCAGATGGGAAAGAACACTAACAAACGATGGATATTCCACATGGATGAGGAAAGTTACGTGACACCCCAGACGATTCTTGCGCTGCTCAAATTCATTGGGAAAGGTAAGGGAGTTGTGTCTGAAGGACCTATATTCTATCCCTTAAAATTTGAATCGGCAAACCTACTGACTGCAATAGCCGAGTCAGTAAGGCCGTTTGCATGCTATGATTGCGTCTCACAGATGAGAAATCCGCCCCCACTGCACATGCATGGTAGCAACCTGCTGGTTAGATCCGATATCGAAGATAACATCGGATGGAAATTTGGACACACGCTTGCCGAGGATCAGATGTTTGGCTATAAAGTTTACGAAAAGTATGGTTATGGATCTATGGGGTGGCATGGTGGAATATTACTTGAGCAACCTCCTTTGAACCTAAAGGATCATTTCTTACAAAGGCGTAGGTGGTTCTTAGGAACAATGCAAAATCTTGACAAATTTCCGCGATGGCATAGGTACAAAGTCATGTTCAAATCCGTAACTCTTTTCCTAGGGTTTGCCTCTGGAGTTGCATCAACCGCCCTGATGATAAACGCGTACGTACTACCACTTTTCTCGCTATCGTTACATGGGCCCGAAACGATAAGCTCTATCATCACGTTGCTTCCTAGCCATCTTAACCCTCTCTCTGCCTTTGAGTCGATCTTGTTTTCAACCCTAACAGCTGGGCCAATTGAATTTGCAACTAGCACAATACTCTTCTTCGCAACGCTAGTATGGCTAGGTTCATATCAGCTGGGGCTGTTTCTGAACTTGCGATACTCAAAGATAACAAGGTCTAAAAAAATACTGCTACATTTACAAACTCTTGTTCTATGTCCTGTCTTAGGACTTATTGAAACGTTCCCCGCTTTTTGGGCAACTATAGAATATAATGTTAAGAAAAAACAAATGTCAGAAACCGTAAGTGTATATGATTTCTACGTTGTAAACAAATGAATGCCACGAACATTGAATTGCTAGTACATCTATCGCATTTGCGTCGAGATAAAATCCTAAATGAACAATATGGATAGGATTCGATGCTATTATTTGTTAATAGAGCTTCTTTCTACAAAGCACGTATATTGCGATCCTTATGGGTCTGGCCTATAAGAAATCTTGAAAACCTTAAGATCTTCTGCTGCTTCAACATTATCATGAATAAGCTGTGCCTCGTTGACTAGCTGGGAGGTATCGTCGTACCGCGCACTAAAGTGCGTAAGTATGAGTTTATTGACTTTTGATTCTTTTGCTATCATCGCAGCTTCAGCTGCTGTGGAATGACCATTTTCAATAGCTTTTTCCAGCTTATCGTGGCTGTAAGTGGATTCAAAGACTAGCACGTCACATTCTCTGAAGAACCTCGCTAGCTTGTCTGTCGGTCTGGTATCTCCTGAGATTCCTATCTTCCTACCTCTCCGGGCCGGCCCTACTATGTGACTTGCTCTAATTAGTTTACCCTGATAAGTGATGTCTTCCCCATGCTGGAGTTTACTATACAGGTTCCCCTCGGGTATCCCTAGTCTCTTTGCTTCCATCACATTAAATATCCCTGGTCTATCAAATTCTTCCACAGAGTACGCCAAAGAGGGAACTGAGTGCAGTGCCTCACAACATGAAACTTGATAGTCTCTTTCCCTAACTATCACACCGTCTTTCTCTATTTTGCGTACGGTTAAATCAAATGTTAGCCTGAAATTTATGATACGCATATTCTCTCGCAGGAACTCTTCAACTCGCGGCTCGCCATAAATGTCGACACACTTTTCTCTTCCTTGAAGGTCCATTGTCTGAAGCAGTCCTAAGAGACCTATGCAATGGTCGGCATGCATATGTGTGATGAAGATTTTCATTTTCCTATTCATTCCTAGCCCAGCTCTGATAAAGTTGCGTTGCATTCCCTCGCCGGTGTCAAAAAGTAATAGCTCTCCTCCTCTAACTAGGACAACTGAGGACAAACCGCGCCGAACGGTTGGAGCACCTGACGAAGTACCCAGAAAAACGAGTTGCATATCGACCATCTGGTTGGATTATGATAATGATGACCAAATTTATGCTAATAGCGAGTGTTGAGCGTCGATATTATTTCTGGACTCAGCTCGACCTTGGAATATTCCCCTGGCACCGAATTTGTAGAGATTATATCATGAACACCCGCAGACTTGATTTTTTCAGCTGCATCTTGGATTAGCAGTGCGTGAGCACACATTGCATAGATTTTGCCTACTCCTAGCTTGCGAAGAACTTGTGCGGCTTTGATGATGCTACTGCCGCTACTTATTATATCGTCTATCAGTACTGCATCTCTATTAGAAACATCGGCATCTATGCTTTCATCTATCGTTACATCGCCGGTGAGTCTGTGACGTGACTTTTTTAAAGAAACGGAGTCTATATTGAGATATCGGGCAAATTCCTTTGCCCTGTTGTCTCCGCCTGTATCCGGTGACACTGCGATAGGATCGTGCAATTTCATATTTGTGGCATAGTCTGCAAGCATTCGAACTGAAGAAACATTTTGAATGCTCTGAAAATACGACATAGCAAGTTGACTGTGTATATCTACAGTTATGATGTGCTTTATTCCTATTGTTTCAAACAATTTGGCGACGAGACCGATGCTTACTACCTCGCCTTCTAGAAAGGCCCTGTCCTGGCGAGCATAAGCAAGATAGGGAATGACTGCACACATATCTTGAGCACCGTCGTCCACGCACTTTTTTGTCATCATCAATAGCTGCATTAGGTGCCTGTCAGTAGGCGGATGGGTAGATTGTACAATAATGCAGTTCTTGCGCACCTTGCCAAGTCTCATGCTACTTTCACCGTCTGAGAATATTCTTACGCTGGCCACCGCCAGCTCGGCTTGAAGGCTCTTTGCAATATTGTTGGCAAGATCAAATGATCCTGGCCCCGTTACTACTGATATCCCATTCAATGTTTCAGACAGGTAGAACATTGCATCCTAAATAACTATTCTCAAGGAGGGTTCGAATTGCTCAAATAGCAATCAATCTGCAAAAAATTTGGTATTTGAGGTTCCTTACCGCCCCTATTGTCTTTTCGGAAGGACATAATTAGGCTCTGTATGGCCTAGGACGCCGTATCAAATACCTATACTTTATGGACAAAAACACACACGTGTGGGCTTTTCCTCAGATCCAAAAGTGTAAAAACAAAGTAAGCTTATTAATGATAGACTACGGGATATGGTACGTCGGCACGATGCATGGACGTTACCGTCTCTTCTTGTTGAGTTGAAAAGGAATAGTTTGAGTCTCAGTCCAAGTTTTTAGATTGTAAACCTACGTACGTTGCCTGTATTGATAATTTCTGAAAGCGCGTCTACTATCTTACCTGTGTTAATTCCATAATATTTATCGCCGGTTCGATCAAGCTTCCTTTTAGCCCTACGCAATATAGAGATAGAAATATTCTGCTCGTCTTTTTCATCGTGTACAAATGCAGCGGCTACAAGTATGATTCCGTTTAAGATTTCCTTTTCAGTTCCTGTTGCGTTTTTCCACACATACTCAAGGGCTTCATGAGCTTCCCAATACCTTTCATCATTGAATAGCTCTACTGCCCGCATAATGGCTTCATCCTTCTCCATGTGACGCTCCATAATTTCCTCATAGCTGGCCAATGGAGCAATGCCTTCAATCCTCGAGAGCAGTGATCTTAAATCCTTACTTTCCTGTATACTGATGTCATACTCGATATATTTCTTTGAAACTCGAGCATCCCGGATGCTCGCTTCCGGCTCAACAAGCTCCCTTGCCCTATGGAGGAGCTCAGTAGCTTCCTTTGGAGAATATCGGAGCGTATTTTGTAGATGCAACATATATCGCTTCATACCGTCATATGAAATTATTGTGCTACAAAATTTAAACCCCGGGTCTGGCTGACTATGTAAATCCTCTACCAAGCCTTATCCGATGCATGCAAGCCCAACTATTATAGCGTGTATTGCATTTGGCGGAAACATAATAATCTCATCAGTTGCCCTTATTGCCAACATGATAAAGATACTTCTTTTGATCAGCCTTACTTGATATCCTTTATCAGAGTCAGCGAATAATAAGTAAGCTATGGAGCTCACCTTAACCTGCGGAGGACTACCAGTAAATCTTGTAGTATAAGCTCAGAAAATAATTAGGGGAAACAATTGCAAAGATATCATTCCCTGCGGGATACTACAATGACAGGTCATTGTAGTAGGATGTGTGGTCAATGCTCTAATTAATTCAGGATGTACGAATATGTCTTTATGGCTTGAAGCAATAAATATGCGCAACAAACGCAGCAAGATAGTGAAAACGCTGAGTATCGACGAGCAGACATATAGAAGGTTAACGTCGACCATGAACGATATGGTGCATATAGAAAAGCGTAACCTGAGCTACGATGACGTAATAAACCAATTAATAGACGTGTATCAAGAGCGCCTAGCGTTAAGTGGAGAAAATGCGGGCGGTTAGAGAATGCAAAAATTGTGGAAGTACATTTACAGCCGACAATTAAAATCAGGCTGGTCTAATTACATTCTATGAACATAGAAATTTTCATCTTCTAGCCTGAGCCAGTGTCGCCCAAACGCTAATAGGCTTGTCCATTTACAGATCATTTATCGTGTCGTTCAGGATCCATTTGTTAGCTATTCCAGCAATGGCGCTTGTTATCATTATATCATTTAGCACGAGTGCATATTCTGCTCATCACGACTTCGTAAAGATAATTGCTTATTCGTCATTTGTTGACTCTGAGGGTAAACTAAACGTCGTAGGAACAGTCAGGAATACAGGCAGCTTACCAATTCAGGCAACTATAGGGTTAGACGTGGAAGATGAAAACGGAATTAGGAGCGAGCACCAGCCCACTTTTGGCCGTATCATACGGCCGTTGAACGACTCGCCTTTCAAGTTCGTGATTGACTCTGGAATCGCAGGCCTTCCATTCATAGCAGATGTTAAGGAGGTTGAAGCAACACATGTCACAGATATGATAATACTTAACTATACTAGTATGGCCTTCGGAGATGAAAGGGCTTTTGTCGGAACAGTCAAGAATAATGCTCCGTTTGACATTCACAATCTCAGTGTTTTTGCCTCAGTCCGCAGCGAGAATGCGACCCAGCTTGATAGCGTAAGAAGCGATATAATACCGGTTCTGAAAGCAAATGAGGAGAGAGAATTTCTAGCACTTCCTGATGCAGCAATCAAGTCGAACGTGTACTATTACAGCTGTGCAGGCCTTGATCTAGACGCTCCAATAAAAACGATCGATACCGGTGATGGCAAGTTTATCCCTTATGACCTAAATGCCGCGGCCCAGGTAAGCGGAATACGATATCAAAATGAAACGGATAGTATATCATTTGACATTAGGCCCTATGCTCCTGGAGGTGGACCTGTAAGCTTTATGATACCACAAGAATCCCAGGATCAGAGCGTTAAGGTTTTGTTGGATGGCAACTTGCATGAACCGGCGATAAGAGCCGATAGTAAGACAATTTATATAGACTTTTTTGTTCCAGCAGGCCAGCATGAGGTACAGATCCAAAGGGTGACAAGTATCCCTGAAATGCAATTCGCGCAGGCGGGGACAGGGATACGATAACGATAGCATTTGTGGGACTTTGGTTATATACTATGCAGCATTTAAAATCTGCAAGGATCTCTGACATCTGATGCATATTACACTAGTAGAGAAATCACCTGCAGATTTTAGGCTGAGCATTTATGATGAAGGTCTCACAATGGTCGAAACAAATTCTTTTGCAGATTCTTATACTTTAAATTTTCATCTGCAAGCTTTAGTAAAAAAGCACAGTATAGATAAAAGCCTCATGGTAATACATGATAAGGAAAAAAATACAGTTAATCTTTTGCTA
>DAINRW010000001.1:0-9058 GCA_036741615.1 Nitrososphaera sp. | reverse complement strand
TAAAAGCCTCATGGTAATACATGATAAGGAAAAAAATACAGTTAATCTTTTGCTAGCGCATGAAGAAAACTCATTCTTTGTCGGCTAGCCTGTAGTTTCTCTTTGCAGTTGCAACCTTCATTGCAGAGTGACATGCAGGACATTCAGCCCAATTTCTGCCTCCAAAATACTGCCATTCAAAACCACATTTGCTGTAGGTGCATCTTAACCACCTCCCCACAGGTGTCTTAGGCCAATTGTCCTGCAGTGGCTTTCTTGCTCGCCGGGCAGATCTTGGTTTTCCCTTGGTTCCTAAATAAGGCAAACAATTAGTTATTGGATTCTCTCTTAGTTAAAGATATTATGATTATTATCAAATGTTACCCTGTGAAGGCATTGGGCCTAGCACCAGTGGTCAAGGCGTATACACTACTCACATCACCACAAGCTACCTCTACTCAAATGATGCTACCATCACTGCTTGCAAAAACTCTTAAAAAGAAAAACAATATGTCAACCAAAGGCTTAATTCGATGTCAAAAGACAAACTTTCTCCTGGGAGCAAATTTTCTGCCATAAAGCTTTTCTACAGAGAAACTTACGATAATTGCATTGGCTAAACGTCAGTTTACAATAGATACAGGCAAGGAGCAAATACCAGTCGAAGGCCAACTGCACAGAAATGTTGCGGTTAAGTATCTGATGAAGAGACGTAGGTCGCTTTTAATGACCAAGAACTCTGAAAAAATAGAAAAGTTATGGGAAGACTTACCAAAAAATATCAAGATTATAGGTAGGCAGGTCACCAGAGAATATAAAGTAAAGTGGGAACGGCTTGGGACCGAAGAATTCGAAGGTTCACGGTTTGCCTTCACGCTGCAAGATTTAGATGAGAAGGCAAACAATCATAATTCATCTGATCTCAGAAGTTCCTAAATGCATGCATTACACCAAACCTGTTTATTTCTAGCTTTGGCTGAATTGATTCTTAAGCAACAATAATAGTTCATCTCTGGGTGTCTGCTTGGAGTGTACATAAATTTTTTTGATTTGCAGTTGATAACTGCGAAAGTATCTGGGGATCATAACTTGACTGCTGTACTTTCATTCGAACTTACTTTCATGAAGAGTTGAATTTGATACGACCAGATAAATTGTAATAGAGAGTGCATTTATGCATGCTCTTATCAGTTATTTCGTGCTGTTTGCATCCATACGGCTCTCTAATGTGCATTGTGGATGAGATGTGGAAACTAGAGATATACGAACTGCAGATCAATTATTGCAACTGCAAATATATCAGCAGACGCAACCTTTGATGAATATTCGCGTCGATAGCACATGAAAAAATCATGCACGGAAGTATCAATACAGTAAACTTATATCAAATCTATCTCAAACTTCATATATTATTTCACACAGAGTTCATCCAGAAAAAAAAGGAATCAGGGTGCTCGGCATAGCGGAAACTTTCAAAAAATTCAGCAAGAAATCAATTCTTGCAGGTGTGGTTATGCGACGAGACCTGATAATAGATGGTATGGCATATGCAACCGCCACAATAGGCGGAGATGATGCGACCCAGAGTATAATTTCAATGCATGCTATGCTTGCAAGAGAGGACATCAATTGCATTCTGATAGACGGCCTTGTTATCAGCATGTATAATATTATAGACGGGAGTCAAGTTGCTGGAGAAACAGGTCTTCCTGTGATTGCAATAACATTTGAAGAATCAGATGGCCTTGAAGATATCATCAAAAGCCACTTTGGCAACTGGCAGGACAAAATCGCACAGTACCAAAAACTAGGAAGTCGTGAGAAGGTGACTCTGAAAACCGGGAAGAATCTTTTCATACGCTGCTGGTCTGTGAATCAGAGGAGAGCCCTTGCTGTACTAAATTCTTTCACGAGACAGGGCTCTATCCCTGAGCCAATTAGAGTAGCCAAGATTGCCGCACGTTCTCATGCTAATGCTTTAAATTATGAGTTGAAAAAGAACTAACACTTGCGGTGGGGTGGCAGAGCGGCCATGCGTTCGCCTGCAGATCGTACCAGCCGTTAGCGAATTTATAGGGGTTCGAATCCCCTCCCCACCTCTGCTTAACCTGAAGATCTTGAGTTTATGAAAATGTCATAACTCAGTTTACCCGATCTAGTAATCTAAGACATATATTGTCAAGTCATTTTCACATTCTAATTACACGATAAAAGATACCAGTCTGAGCGTGCATCCGAAGTCAGCTTCAGATAAAAGATGACTACTAAATCACGCCAGCAGACTTTGCAAGCTCAAATGCAGATTTTTTGTCCAGCCTAACCTTGCTTAGAATTGTATATCTATCGGGACGAAGGGACTGAGCGGTCATTAATGCCTTTACCACATGTTCTTCGCTCAGTTTAATCTGCTGAGCCTTAGTGGGAGCACCAATTTTTTCTAGTGTTTCAGCTATTTTTAACCAGTCAAGACCATGTAGCTTTGCCATCATTATTGTGCCTAAACCGACCCGCTCGCCGTGCAGCCCGAAATTTGGACCTGCTACGTACTCGACTGCATGGCTGAAGAGATGCTCAGCTCCTGAACACGGTCTGCTGCTACCTGCAATACAAGCGGCGACACCCGCACTTATGAGAGCTTCGACAATTGTTCGAATGCTGAACTGGTTCCTGCCCCTTAGCTTGTCCGACTCCTCAAGTATTATTTTGGCACTCATATATGCGAGATTGGCTGCGTAACCCCCAAAGTACTCTCCTATATCATCTCGGGCAAGCTCCCAGTCCTTAACCGCTGTTATTTTTGCAACCAAATCTCCACATCCGCCTGCCAGAAGTCGGGATGGTGCCTCTAACATCAGTCGAGTGTCCGCCACTACACCAATGGGCGTATTTGCTTTAATGGAGTGTGGTTTATTGGTACCTCTTATAGAAACAAACGGGCTTGAAATTCCGTCATGGGAAGCTGACGTTGGTACGCTTAGAAATGGTCTGCGTATGCTGAAGGCAGTCATTTTGCCAATATCGACAGACCGTCCGCCGCCGAAACCTATTACAAAATCGGGCAATTTGTTTGCCATTTTTTCATGCAGTGCGTTAACACTATCCATTGATGCATGGCTTACTATGTGCACAGACCTGTCTAGCGACATCTCTTGAAGAGATAAGTCTAATTCATCGCCTGCCTTTGATTTCACTGTTCTGCCAGTAACAACTGCGACCTCGACTGCACTTTGATTAAGGCTTCGAATAAGCGTCCCAACCTGTGAAATAACATCGTCGCCAATCAGTATCTTTCTTGGCAACTCCATGAGATGGGTCGGTGGAGAACTCAATTAGAAAAAACCTGCACCACTGCAATTAATTAAGCTTCCACCTTCTATCTGGTAGGTCCATAGTTGGAGAATTCAAAATGGAAGTTTTTACGACATGAGAATCTTGTTTTAAGACAATAAAACGCTCTAGCATCGTATCTTCAATTTTTCGTCTAGCTTAAGGTCTATTGGTGATATTTGCCTTTTCTGTGAGATATATGTGCATTGATAAATAAGTCTAAACGACTTGCAGTTTAGAGCCCGAATTCGATGTTAATGACCTATCTTGGTCGTCATTGAATAAGCAAGTATAAAGTGTTTGAACGATAATACATATTTTCAACTTTTAAATTTGGTTTACGGCCTATGGTCCACCTTTCAAAATCAAATGAGCAAGATGCATATGCATCTACTTCTTCTATCTCATCTAGCTTATTAGCCGAGAGCTGCTTTCTATCTGAACCAGACCCGATTCCATCTTAAAGCCTTCTCTCAAGTTGCGACAGCCAACTGTCCAAATATTTAATACCTGGAATCCATCTATTCATATCAATTACTCTTGACGGAGATATTCGTCTGAGGGTCATCTAGGAATTACATTCATGCAACGTAAACCACCCTCCACTCATGAATCTGCTAGCCGAAATATCATGGCAGTAATACTGCAAAGTTTACCTCATGAGGCTAGCTTGACAAAAATTGAATACGAGGGTCCTTGCATTGCGCTATATTCTAAAAATCCAAGTTATCTACTTCGCAACAATCAGCTTGTCTTAAACATGGTCAATAGTATAAAGAAGCGCATAGTTATCCGGACAGACGAATCGCTGAGGCGTTCTCAGGATGAGTCGCGTAGTATTATTGCAGAGACTATTCCTAGAGATGCAGGCTTCATAGATACGTTCTTTGATGCTGCCTTGGGAGAGGCAGTAATCTTTACAAAGAAGCCGTCTACCATTTTACACGACGACGAGAATCTAGATCTTTCAGAAAAAATAGGCTGGAGAGTCAAGATCAGAAAAGCTCCTCAAAATATGTTGCCAATTGAAATACTTTATAATGTACTGAGTGAAACAGTTAGCCAGCGTACTAAATTCTACCGGGAAGTCGGGGATAAGATTTTTCGATCTAAATTGACTCAGGAGGCCGAAGCAAGCCTTCTTACCTTAGGAGGGTTTGCAGAAATAGGCAGGTCATGTATGTTACTTGAAACACGTGAAAGCAAAATTATTCTTGACTGTGGGCTCAACATGTCTGCAAAGGACTCATTGGCGGCAATACCTCGATTTGACATAACAGGCATAAGTATGGAAGATGTAGATGCAATCGTGCTCAGCCATGCTCATCTTGACCATACTGGCTTTTTGCCAGCACTATTCAAATATGGCTATAGAGGTCCAGTATATTGCACAGAACCCACCCTCTTGCTCATGAGTATCCTTCAAAGAGACTATCTGAACAATTCTGGAAAAGATGCATTATACTCCGAGCAGGACATCAATAGTGCGATCACACACACTATAACACTCATGCACGGTATAGTAACTGACATTTCACCCGATGTTAAGTTAGTTCTTTCAAACTCCGGACACATTATAGGATCAACTTCAATTCATCTGCATATCGGCAATGGCGAGCACAACCTTGTCTACACAAGCGATATGAAATTTGGCAAGACACTAACACTGGAAAATGCAAGTTGGAATTTTCCGCGTGTTGAGACTATGATAATTGAAAGTACTTACGGCGGGAAGGAAGATATAATGTGCCCGCAGGAGCAGGCCGAGAGTGATCTCGCAACTACAGTTGAGAGGACAGTTGCGACAGGGGGCCATGTCTTATTGCCAGTGCCAGCAGTAGGCATTTCCCAAGATCTGATAATAATACTTGACAGATTTACAAAAGCCAGTAGATTTAAGGCGAACGTCTTTGTGGAAAAGATAATCTCAGAAGCCACAGCTGTCTATGAGGCTTACCCAGAGTTTCTTTCAAAAGATCTTGGCAAATCTGTGCTAGAGTCTGAAATGAGCCAATTTGGTTCACAATTTACAATAGTAGAATCCAAAATGCTTCAGCCTAATGAGCCTACAGTTCTCCTCGCTCCTTCATCAATGCTCATCGGAGGTCCGTCTGTAGGATATCTGAAGCAAATAGCGAATGATCCGAAGAGCACCATTGTATTTTTATCCTATCAATCGCTTGATACCCCGGGCAGAGCATTATTAGATGGTGCCAAACAAATCGAAGTCCTAGGCGAAACACTTGACGTTAAGTGCCAGATCAAAAGAATAGATGGTCTTGGTAGCCATAGCGACTATAACCAGCTTATGGCATATGTTTTGCGGCTACGTCCCAAGCTTAGGCGAGTCCTTGTGAATCACGGTGAGCGATCAAAAGCACAGAACTTGGCAAGTATGATAAACAAGCAGTTTAGAATACAGACACAGCACCCATTGGTTCAAGAGGCAATAAAATTACTTTAGATCGTATATACCACGCCAGATTTTGACGCCTGGAGGTGTAATCACAATGCGCTCCTCTCCGAGTCTTGCAATATCGCCTCCAGCCGACTGTGTATAGGAATAGAGGTCCTCAACAACCTTCCGCAGTTCCTCCAAATCCTTTTGTGCAAGGGGAGTCACTCTGATAATTAGAATCATGTGCTTTTCGATATCTTCCTTTACCGCTGAGATATCTGAAATATCGCGCAGCGAAATCGCCTTCAAATAAACGGGTGTTTTCTGAGTCTGCATTTAATCCCTTTCTTGTGCGAATTGCAGTTGAGCTTGTAAGGTGTAATCAATAGTCATGGTGGTCAATTCTCCTTAACCGAATAGTCGATTTTAGCTTAAAGGCAGAGCAATACACAGGTCATCCTGCTGCTGACCAAGACGATTTTTTTCTTCTTCATATGCGTAGCCTCTCTATTGTTCCGATATCTGCTGATGTTACTATCATTTCATCCCTACAACCTTTGAAGATTATCGAAACCTTAGATGTCTCCTGCTTTGGTGCATCAGAGTAGCGTGCAGCTATAGCGCCACATGTTTTCAATAATGAATCATCGTGGTTTTTGCAGCGAAGTATACACGTTGGGCCAACGTAATCTTTGACTTCTATAATGATATCACCTTCGGTTGCGAGTGCTTTTATGACTTCATTTTCATCCTTATTCCTTCCAACCACGAGCTTTGCATCGTTGGTAATTCGGAAATGCCTCCCAACTTTCAAAAGCTCAATATCGTTAAGAGTTGGCACATCACTTGAGTGATCAATAATGTCCTTTACGCGCTTTGAAAAGCTAGGATCTGTCAACAGACACCCCCCTGCGGCGTTTGGTGGGTCAGATATGTCGAAATGCCTTGCCAGGGCTAATTGTCCTTTCCTTGACCTTCCTTTGATATCGCCCATGTTTTCGCGCTTTATTAACCCCCTCTTTTCCGCTTCCGTTGGAGGGAGGTGTTTTGCTGATAATGGTCTTAAGACCTTAGACTCCATGCCTGTCTCCTGTTCGATGATATGGAGAGCACGATTGTTTTGGCTCATAGGACGCTGAAACAGTACCTCGCCCGTTATTATAAAATCCGCGTTTGTCTTTTTCATATGCTCCTTGGCCGCATTGTACATCATGCCTCTACAATCTATGCATGGATTCATACCGGAGCCATAGCCGTGCTTAGGATTCTTGAGCATACGCAGATATTCTTCGCCAAAGTACACTGTCTTGAGTTTGATCCCTAGTTCGTCAGCTACCTCTTTTACTCGGTGCCCACAACCCTTGCCACAGTCAAAATCACAAAAAGGTGTCTTCACAGCTACTGCTTCGACATCAATGCCCTGCTCCAACATCATTCTTACAGCAAGACTACTGTCAAGACCGCCAGACAGCAATGCAACCGCTTTTGGTTTTTTGTCTTCTATCGGTTTTTCACCACCTTGCTGTGACATAGTTGGCATTGGTGATTTATTGGTTATAAAAATGATATGTGCCCCGCCTCTGACTCACACGCTGTCACTGGTTAGCCATAAGCTGTGTCCTCTACGTGCTCTTTTGACGGGGTACATTCCTTTCTACGAACCGCTATTTGTCTTTTATGATGGCAAGAAGGTCTATCTCAAACGATGCGACAGGAATCCTCAATTTGAAGTTTTCAAGTGCAACGGGAGTAATCTCTCCAAGCACTCCCACAGATCTATCATCGAATATCACTTCGGCACACCTGCCCTCCATGAACATACGATGCGTAGATGGCTTTGTGGTTACCTCCTTGCCAAAACAAGACCTCAATAGTGCCTGCAACGATGATTTTATCTCTGTATAGCCTGCGTCTGCGTGTGCTACGACTGCACCTACACTCCATTTCTCTTCTATTATCGCTGTCGATCTATGAAAGGTCTTGCCAATCTCAAACAGTCTCTGGGGGTATTGCTCATGAATATTGTTAGAAAGCGACTGAAGAAGCAATGGAATAATCGAATCTCGTAAAATTTCGTGTTCTATACTCTTAGAGCCCTCTACAGAAAGGATATTGCTTCCGGAAATACCAAATGCATCGTACTGCACCTCTTTGCTCGTCAGCAAAAAATTGAGCGTTTCAATCATGCCCAAGCCAATCATTGTCTCCCTTATAGCGTTAAAATAGATAGAAAGATATTCTCTCTTCCCGGCAGTTGGAGAGTTAGGGAATTTTGGCTCTAAATTGTAAACACCATATCCTATTGCTACTTCCTCTGAAATGTCAATGGGATCGGTGATATCTATACGATAACGTGGGATAGTAGATAAAATTTTTGTCCTAGATACTCTCGCATCAAGCCTACTTTTCTTCAGGCAGGTAATCATCTGTTTCGCGTCGAGTGTTAGGCCAAGGATATTGTTAATGTAGCTGACATCGGCTGAGATTACTTTTGGTTTCGTTTGGGGAGTTTCGATCTTTTTATTGCCAGACTCTATATTCACACTTCTTATCTCAAATCCTGCATCATGAAGTGTCATTGCTAGAATAGCGAGGACATCTTCTGCAACTTCTTGGTCGGTTGCAGTTATCTCTACAAAGAGGTTGCGGCACTTCTCGCTAACCTTTGTTGCATCGCCATTAATGATGGGGGGCAATGAAAGCACTGTGCCAGCACTATCCACTATGATAGGGTATCTTTCAAATCTTGACAGAATATGACCATATTGCTTTCCAATATCCAAATTTGTTAGTATTTTCTCAATTGTAAATTCTGAAGATTCACCTAGGGGTCTGAATGCATAGTCACTAGTTGCTGTTTTATAGTTGACAGGGAACCTGATGACATCGAGGTTATGTATGCCAATGGACGCTTTCCTGCGCTTTCTACCGACACCATTATGAAGGTCTTCTTGCATTGAAATTAACTGCTTTAATGTCTCATCGTCTAGTGTTCCATTTCTTGCTACTAATGCCACCACGTGCGGCCTTATCTTTGTGACTTTATTGTCAACCCTTACTGATAATCCACTTTTACCAGCTATCTTTAACGCCGGCAATCCCGTCTGGACTTCGAGTAGACCACGCAATGCTCTTACTACTCCGTAATCCGATGATAGGTCTGGTCTGTTTGGGTTGTATTCAACCCTGATGACATCTTGATCAGTATCCTCGATATCGAGTCCAACAAAGGGCAAAATATTAAGAACCGTATCCACTGGAACGCCTGGAAGGAGCTTTCTCAGGCGCTCAAATTTAATGCTTACAACTGGCACTTGGGCACGCCCCTGAGCCATCCAAGTTTGTTGCCATATA